>QKAI01000067.1 GCA_003246505.1 Spirochaetaceae bacterium
TGTTCTATCTTCTCCAGGTCCGGCCCATGAGCCTCTCCCCGGAGGGGGAGGCAAACCTCGGGGATTTTGAAAAGGCGGGATCCCTGATTTATACGCGGAACAGCCTGGGCCATGGGGTTCTTCCGGATATCCGCGATCTGATCTATCTTCCCCCCCGGCTTTTCGACAAAACGAGAACCGGAGAGATGGCCCGGGAGATCCGGGAGATGAACCGGGCCATGAGGGAAGAGGGGAGGCGTTACATTCTGGCCGCGCCCGGTCGCTGGGGTTCGGCGGACCGTTTTCTGGGCATTCCCGTGTCCTGGCCCCAGATCGATCAGGCGGCCCTCATTGTGGAGGCGGCCATCGGGGAACTGATGGTGGAACCCTCCCAGGGTTCCCATTTTTTCCATAATCTGGCCGCCGGAGGGGTGGGCTATCTGATGGTGCGGGAGGGGGAGGAGACCTCCCTCTGCGACTGGGAGGCCCTGGACGGGATCACTCCCTACGGGAGGGGAACCTTTTTCCTCCATATCCGAAGGGATACCCCCTTCCGGATCGCCATGGACGGAAGGAGGGGAATTGCTTTTGTTGCCTTATAAAGGAGGAGCCTATGGCTTATACGCAGGATGTATTGGATTCTTTGAAGCGGAAGTATTACTGGGAAAAGGAATTTCTCCAGGCCGCCGAGGAAGTTCTGGAGTCGCTGAACACTCTTATGGAGAGAAGACCCCGGTATAAGAAATACGCTGTCCTCGAACGTCTTGTGGAGCCGGAGCGGACGATTCTTTTCCGGGTTCCCTGGATGGACGACGGGGGGCAGATCCGGGTGAATTCCGGATTCCGGGTGGAATTCAACAGCGCCCTGGGGCCCTACAAGGGGGGGCTGCGCTTCCATCCCTCGGTCAATCTGGGGATTTTGAAATTCCTGGGTTTCGAGCAGATATTCAAGAACAGCCTGACCGGCCTGCCCATGGGGGGAGGCAAGGGGGGGAGCGATTTCGACCCCAAGGGGAAGAGCGATGAGGAGGTCATGCGGTTCTGCCAGAGCTTCATGACCGAACTTTACCGCCATATCGGCGCGGATACGGACGTCCCCGCCGGCGACATAGGCGTGGGGGGCCGTGAGATAGGGTTTCTCTTCGGCCAGTACAAGCGTATCGTGAACCGGTTCGAAGGGGTTCTGACGGGGAAGAAGCTGAACTGGGGGGGGAGCCTCATCCGTCCCGAGGCGACGGGCTACGGGGCGGTGTACTTCGCCCAGGAGATGCTGGCCTCCCGGGGGGAATCCCTTGAGGGGAAGCGGGTTCTCGTTTCGGGCAGCGGCAACGTGGCCCAGTACGCGGTGGAAAAGGTCAACGAGCTGGGGGGAAAGGTGATCTCACTCTCCGATTCAGAAGGCTCCGTCCTGGATGAGGGGGGTATCGGCCGGGAGAAATGGAACTACATCATGGATCTGAAAAATAACCGCCGGGGACGGATTTCCGAATACGCCCGGGAATACGGATTGCCCTACCATGAAGGCAGAAGACCCTGGGAGCTCGCCCCCGCGGACATCGCCCTCCCCTGCGCGACGCAGAACGAACTGAATCTGGAAGAAGCAAAAACTCTGGTGGAAGGGGGATGCCAATGCGTCTGCGAGGGGGCCAATATGCCCGTTACCCCCGAAGCGACACTCTATCTTCTGGAGAAGAAGATCCTCTTCGGTCCGGGGAAGGCGGCCAATGCGGGAGGCGTTGCCACCAGCGGCCTGGAGATGAGCCAGAACAGCATGAGGCTGAGCTGGACCAGGGAGGAGGTGGACGAACGGCTTAAGGGAATCATGAGGAATATCCATGCCTCCTGTCTGGAAGCGTCGGACCTGGCCGGCACGCCGGGGAACTACGTCAACGGGGCGAATATCGCCGGTTTTCTCAAGGTGGCCGATTCCATGATCGACCAGGGCGTGGTTTAGGCGGCCGCCTACAGCCTCATCGTGTAGGCCAGGGCCACCCGCTCGAAATACCAGTAGCCCCTGCCCGTGGAGCGGCGGTTCATGAAGTCGTTGTAATAGACCGAATCCCCCTCGTATTCCACGGCGTTGTGGCACTGGATGAGGACGGTCAGGCCGTTCCGGTCATCGATCTGCCAGTTGAACAGGGGGCCCAGGCGGACCTGGGTGAAATCCGACCCCCACCCGCCGGAGGCCAGGGGGGAGGAGTCGCTTATTTCCCCCAGCCTTCTTTCCGTCTCCACCATGAAGCCGGCGAAATTGATGGGCAGGTCGGGGATCATGTATCCCAGGACCGTGGAGCTGTGGAACTGCCATCCGTTGAAGTTCTGACCCCGGTCGGCCTGGTACTGCCAGGGTTCCCCCTCCCGGGCACCGGAAAAGACCTGGTAGAGCAGCTTCCCCTCCGCCTGGAGAACCACGTGCTTCCATTTGTCCGGTTCGGGCAGAACCGCTGCCATGTCGAATTGGAAGGTCCCCGAAAGCCAGCCCCTGTAGACAATGCCCGGCAGGGAGTCCGTTTCCGGGGTGCCCGAGCCGTTCCCATTCAGGCCCAGGCCGTTGGCGATGCCCGCGTTCCATCCCGTCCCCAGATGGTTTCCCTGCTCGAATACCAGAAAGGCGACGGGGGTCAGGGAGAGGGAGAGATTCAGATCCGTCGTGGCGGGGGAGAGGTTCCAGCGGCCGTTCACGGCCACATTGTTATCCCGGGTCAGAGGGCCGTCGCCCCGGAGAAAGGGGAGGGTGAGGGTTCTGTCAATCCAGCCCTGGAGCTCCACCGAACCCCATCCGGTTCCCAGATCCCTGCCCCCGTCCCCGGAAGGAAGAATCAGGGAATCGGGCCGCCCGGCGATGGCATAGGCGACGGGATCGAATCCCCTCCGGGCGTTCAATCCTTCCTGATGGGGAAAATAATAGGCCGACTGGAGACCCCACCTGAGCCGGTCCTGTCCCTTTTCCTGGGTGAACAGGGGCAGGGCGCAAAGGGCGAATAGCAGGCAGAAAAGGGGTAAACCGGGTTTTTTCATGGGTGAATGGTCCTCTCTTCTGTTGATAAATATCACAGGTGGATGGTAAAATCAACTATGAATTTTGAAATGCTTAACGGGTATATCCTGGAATACTTCTATTATGTCTTTATCGGTCTGCTCTTCATTAACATCTTTGTCGGATTCAAGGGAAAGGATTTCTCCAAGAGGATTCCCCTTATTCTGATTGCCCTGCTCTTTTTCCTGGTCTACGTCTCCGCCGTTCTGACCAAGGTGAAAAATCTCCCCGTCTATCTGCCGACGGTATTTTTCATCCTCCTTTTCGGGACCTCCTTCACCCTGTTCCGGGAACGTTTTTTCCCCTACCGCTTCAAGTGTGCCAAATGCGGGAAGAATCTGAAATGGGAAAACATCCTTCTTGAAGAGGGCTACGTGTGCAACGCATGCAAGGGCGCCGATGAGGATGCGAAGGGGGAGGAAACCGAGGAAGGGGAGGATAGGGGAGAAGAATGAGCCGGCCTTGGAAGAGGGCAAACGGGGAGGAGCAGAAGGATTTCCGCAAACGGGAGATAACCGATGCCGCTCTGTCCCTGAACGCAAGCTGTCCCTTTTCGGATATGACCCTGGCCGACATCGCCCGCCACGCCTCCTTTACCCGATCCAATCTTTATAAGTATTTTTCCTGCCGGGAAGATCTTTTCCTGGCCATCCTCAGGGAGGAATTCCTGGTCTGGGTGGAGCGGTCGGAGGACATTTTTTCCGGCCGTAGCTGCAACCTCAAGGAATTCTCCCATCTCTGGATCGATCTGATCCTCCAGCATCCCCGGCTGATCGAACTGCTCTCCCTCTCCCTGTCCCATCTGGAAAAACAGGCCGGGGAGGAGGCGCTCAAGGGGTGGTACGAATGTTACCGGGGAGGGACTGACCGGCTGAATGCACTGATCAGGAACCTCTTTCCCACGACGGAGAGGGATGACATTGACGAATTTCTCAATCTGCTCCAGGCTCAGATTATCGGTATGGTGCCCCTGCTTAACATGGACGACCGTCAGGAGGAGATCCGCCGGGAGAGGGATCTCTCACGGGGCAGAAGCTATTACCGGGAGATTCTCTGTCACGCGGTGGAGTCCCTTCTCTCCCCCTGGCTATAGGCCTCGTCCCGGGGTCCCGCCGGAGCGGTCCGGCTGCGGAATCGTATGATCGTCATGAGGGTGAGGAGAATGGCCACGCAGACCGTCGCCCTGAGGGAGTAGACCAGGGCCAGGACTCCCCGGGCCGTGAACAGGGAGACGAGGGAGACGGCGAGGAGAAGAATCCAGGTGGTGAAGGATTCCGTATTCCGCCGGGCCCTGATCATCCTCCGGTAGACGGGAAGATAGGCGATGAACTGAATGAGCTGTAGGCTCAGATTGGTCAGAAAGTGGGCCTTGGAGAGGAACCAGAATCCCAGAATCAGAACCACCACAGCCAGCAGGGCGTATTCGAAGCGGTTGAAGCGGGCGTTTTTTCCGCCGTACAGGAAGATGATCCCGGTGAGGACGGCGCAGAGAACCACGTCGGAGGTGTTGAGGATATTGTCCAGGGGAGAGAAGTCCCCCTCCAGCAGATAACTGAACAGGGAGCCCACCACGGCGATGGTAAAGAAAAGCCACATGGCCAGGGAAGGTTCGATTCTGCCCTTGATTATGAGATAACCGTTTCTGGCCAGGATAAGGGTGTTGAGGGCGATCACCGCGGCGAAGGGAAAACTTATCATTTGCTGCTCCGGCTTATTTATGCTCCCTATTTCCCCTTTTGGCAATATCCCCTGTTTATTTCTGAACGACAGCCCATGAATTTTCCGAAGAATTCATTTGACAGACCCACTTGCTGTGGTAGAATGTTACATGTGTAGTATAACACGGGTAACAGTGTTAGGAAAATCCAAAGTTAAGGAGAATTTTATGAAAAGAAAAGTCGTTACTGTTCTGCTGGCCCTCGCGGCGTTTGCGCTGTTCTTCAGCTGCAAGCCGAAGGAAAGCAACACAGCCGTGGCGGAGGTTCAGAAGGAAACCGAGGCTCCCGCAGCCGACGCATCCAGCGGTACCCTTCCCAGAAACCAGACTCTGTACTGGGCGGGCCTTCAGTGGGGTTCCATCAATGGGTGGAACGTTCTGTCCGACGACATGAATAATTTTAACGTCAGCCGCCAGGCTTACGGTACCCGCATCACCATGTTCGAAACCCTGTATATGTACAACTTTCTCGACGGTTCCCTCGTCCCCCTCATCGCAGACGGGGCTCCCCAGTGGAACGCGGGCAAAACGGAAGTTACCGTAAAGATCAAGAAGGCGGCCAAATGGAGCGATGGAACTCCCCTGACGGCGGAGGATGTGGCCTATACCTACGCTACTGCGGTCAAGATCGGAAATACCGCCGGTAATTCCAATAAACCCTATATCGCTGCTGTAGAAGCCAAGGATGCCCAGACTGTCGTAATCAAGGCCGCTCTGGATGCTTCCGGCGCCGCCAAGAATCCCCTGATGCTGGATAACTACCTGGCCGTGGAGTATGTCGCCCAGAAAGCCTGGATCCAGAAGCTGGAATCCAGAACGGGCAGCGACGCCACCAAGATGAAGATTGATCCCGCCGAAGACGTGGTTTATTCCGGTCCCTACGGCCCCTATTTCGCGGACGATCAGAAGGTCGTTCTCGTGAGAAACGACAACTACTGGGGAAAGGATGCTTCCATGTGGGGCAAACTGCCCGCGCCTAAGTATGTGGCCCATACCATCTATGCGGACAACGCCGGTGGTGAAGTGGCTTTCAAGTCCGGCGAAGTGGATGTTTCCCAGCAGTTCAATTCCAACGTTCAGGATCTGTGGCTCAAGGACAAGCTCCCCATCTCTACCTACATGTCCGAAGCACCCTACGGCATCTGCGGATCCCTGCCCACGGCCTATTTCAATATGGCCATTCCCGGTCTGGATAACGTCAACGTGAGAAAGGCCATCGCCATGGCCGTGGATTACGATGCCATCATCGCCAACGCCATGACCAACCAGTCCCCCACCTTTGACCAGGTTCCCCGGTCCACCATGAACCCCACCCCCGGTGAGCAGGCCCTGTACGATCAGAAAGCCGTTGCCAACCTGCAGTGGGTCGGAAACGACGTGGCCGGCGCCAACGCCCTTCTGGACAAGGCAGGCATCAAGGATACGAACGGGGACGGCATCAGAGAGCTGAACGGCCAGAAGCTTTCCTTCAAGGCCAGCTGCCCCAACGGCTGGACCGACTGGATGGCCGCCATAGAAATCGTGGCAGCCGCGGGAGAGAAAATCGGCATCGAAATCACCTCCGTCTTCCCCGAGTGGTCCGTTTACCAGACCGTTGTGACCCAGGCCCATCAGATGGAGTATGAAATCTTCATGATGTGGTCCGACGGATCCTCCCCCACCATGCCCTGGAACCGCGTTCGCCAGCTCATGAGCTCCGAATACGTGGGCGTTGAGGGCAACTGGTCCGGCAACTGGGGTCAGTACTCCAATCCCAAGGTTGATCAGATTATCTCCGCCATTCCCGCCACCACCGATCCTGCCAAGCTGAAGTCCCTCTATACGGAAGCGAACAAAATCTATCTGACCGATGTCCCCTCCTTTACCCTCATGTACAGACCCAACTGCTTCCACGCGGTTAACGAATCGGTCTGGACGAATTATCCCGAAGACGGCGACGGTCAGAACATTCCTCCCGGAGACCTGATCCACGGTTACAGCATTGCCGGTCTTTACACCATCACGCCGGTTAAATAACAGGTTTTAACCATTACTGATCCGCCCCCTACCCGGGGGCGGGTTTCCTGATAACATGAGGAGGTATACCGTGAATGGATACCGTAAATACTTCGGCAAAAAATTACTGTGGTTTACTATAACCTTTGTGGTAGCCGTTTTGCTGAACTTTATTCTGCCCCGGTTGATGCCGGGCGACCCGGTGGCTGTCATAACGGCTAAAAGCGCCCAGGGTATGTCGGAGGCGTCGGCGGTCAAAGAGGTCTACGAGCATTACGCCCGGGAATTCGGCGTCAACGACCCGATGTTCAAACAATTTATTACCTATTTTAAAAATGCCCTGAGAGGTGATTTCGGACTGTCATTCAGTCAGTATCCGCGGAAAGTGTCGGATATCATCAACGACGCCATCTGGTGGACCGTTGCACTGCAGTTGCCGGCGATCATCGTCGGCTGGTTAATCGGAAATACTCTGGGCGCACTGGCGGCCTATATCCGCAAGGGCTTTGATAAGGTGATCATGCCGGTGGCTCTGTTCTTAAGCAGCCTTCCCCCCTTTGGAATGGCTGTCATATTGCTCGTCCTCTTCGCCATCAAACTGGAAATAGCCCCGACTTCGGGGGGGTACGGCTTTGATATGATTCCCAACTTCAGCTGGCCCTTCGTAAAGTCGGTCATCTCCCATTACCAGCTTCCCTTCTGGTCCATCGTCGTCTATGCCACCGGCGGCCAGGCTATAGGCATGAGATCCATGTCCATCTACGAGCTGAATGCGGATTATGTCAAATACAGCCGCTTTCTGGGAATCAAGGACAGCAAAATCGTGGGTTACGTGTTCCGGAACGCCATGCTTCCCCAGATCACCGGCCTGGCCCTCTCCCTGGGAACCATGATAGGGGGCGCGCTGGTGGCGGAGATCATCTTCAGCTATCCCGGCCTGGGCACGACCCTGCTGGCGGGCATCACCATGGCCGACTATCCCCTTCTTTCCGCGACAACCCTGATCATCACTTTCATGGTTCTGCTGGCCACCTTTGCCATTGACATCATATACGGCTTCGTGGATCCCCGGGTGAAAGCGGCCCAGTTTGACGAGTAGGAGGGGAGAGAATGAAACATATTTTAAGCCAGATTTTTCATACGGGAAAATTTACCATGGGATTCTGTATCTTCATGGGTATCCTGCTGCTGATGGTTTTCTATCCCCTCATCAATCCCGGCGATCCTCTGAAGATCGTCTCCATCGGGACCTTCGCCAGACCGGGGACCTATATCTCCCTCTACGACGCGGTGGATTCCCGGCTGAATACGCTAAAGCTGGACGAAGCCCCGGCCAACCGCCTGGAGAGCGTCCTGAAGATGGAAGACCGGGTGAAAATGGTCATGTGGTTCGAAGCGGTGGAAATTCCGATAGGGCATCTGAACATCCACGATACGGAGGCCCTTCTCGCCCTTTGGGAGGAGCACTACGACTCCACGGTCCGACCGGAGGGCATGACCAAGGCGGACCGGAATTATTTCCAGAGGCTGGACGAAAGCCTGAACCGGGTGCTGGTGACAAAGGAAAAGATCCTGGCGACCCGGGACGCTTCCACGGCGGAACTGCAGGAAATCAGGGCCATAGAGGATACGGATTACGTCAACCTCAAGAACGTGGCCAATGTCAAACGCCTGCCCCTTGGCACGGATAACTTCGGCCGGGATGTGCTTAAGGAGCTGGTCGCCGCCATCAGGACCTCCCTCGTTATCGGTCTGATCGCCGGGACAATCGCGACCCTCATCGGCCTGACCCTGGGCCTTATTTCCGGTTTTATCGGCGGTATCGTGGATGACATCATCATGTTCGTCACCAATATCTTCACGGTCATACCCGCCTTCGTGCTCCTGATCCTCATCTCCTATTCCATCGGACAGGATCAGCGGGGGCCCACCACGGTGGCCGTGGTTATCGGTATGACCGCCTGGGTCTGGACGGCCCGCGCGGTGCGGTCCCAGGTCATCTCCCTGAGAAACCGGGACCACGTGAATCTGAGCAAGCTCTCCGGACATAACCTCTTTCTTATCATCGTCACGGATATCCTGCCCTATATCGCGTCCTACGTGGTCATGGCCCTGATCCTTCAGATCTCCGGAGCCATTCTGGCGGAGGCGCAACTCTCCATGCTGGGGCTGGGGCCCAAGACGACGGAAGTGCCCACCCTGGGGCTCATGATGAACTGGTCCATGCTCTATACGGCCCATCTGAACGGATACTGGTGGGCCTATTTCCCGGTGCTGCTCACCATTGCCCTTATATCGTTCTCCCTGAATCTGATGAATACCGGTCTCGATCAGGTATTTAATCCCACATTAAGAGATTAGGAGTTATTCATGGGAAAAGTTATGCTTGAGGTCAAGGACCTCAAAACGAAATACATCACCCGGTTCAAGGAGGACGTCTACGCCGTGGACGGGGTCTCCCTGACCATTGAGGAGGGGAAATCCCTGGGCATCGCCGGGGAGTCGGGCTGCGGCAAGTCGACCCTGGCCCTGAGCCTGATGGGCTACTATTTCGCTCCCCTCCACTACATGAGCGGTGACATCATCATCGACGGGAGGAACATCTCCTCCCTGGATCCGGACGACATCCGCAAGAACGTTCTGGGCAAGGAGATCGCCTACATTCCCCAGGCGGCCATGAACGCCCTGAACCCCACCCGCCGGATCATCCGGTTCATCGAGGACGTGATGAAGGTCCACAAGCCGGAGATGACCAGGCCGGAGGTCTACGAAATGGCCCGGAAGCGCTTCGAGATACTCGGACTGCCCGAAAAGGTGCTGAACCAGTTCGCGGTGGAACTCTCCGGGGGCATGAAGCAGAGAACGGTCATCGCCATCTCCACCATCCTCTCCCCCAAGGTCCTCATCGCCGACGAGCCCTCCAGCGCCCTGGACGTGACAAGCCAGAAGATGGTCATCAAGATGCTCCGGGACCTGATGGAGAAGGGTTATATCAAATCGATGATCTTCATCACCCACGAACTGCCCCTTCTTTATAATGTGACCGACGACATCATGGTCATGTACGCCGGGCAGATCGTGGAGAGGGGGGCCTCGAAGGAGATGGTCTTCGATCCCATCCATCCCTATTCCAAGGGGCTGATGGGTTCCATCATCGTGCCGGAGACGGGGACCCGGGAGCACGAGCTGATCGCCATTCCCGGCACCCCGCCGAATCTGAAGAAGCCCCCCGCGGGATGCCGTTTCGCGGCGCGGTGCAAGTTCGCCACCCCCGAATGCCGGGTCTACTCCATGGAGATGCACGAGTTCGGCGAGGGGAGGAGCCACCGCTGCCGGTTCAGCGTGGAGCATTTAAGGGAGGTCTATGCCAATGGCTAAGGAACTGTGCCTGAGCGGTAAAAACGTAACCAAGATATTCGGTTTCGGCGATAAGAAAACCATCGCCGTCAATCATGTGGACTTCAATTTCCATGTGGGGGAATTCGTCTCCATCGTGGGGGAGTCGGGGAGCGGCAAGACCACCCTGGCCAAGATGCTTCTGGGGCTGATCCACGAATCGGAGGGGGAGATCTCCTTCCTGGGAAAGCCCCGGGACATTAAGGGCCGGAAGCAGAAGCGGGAGTACTGGAAGGACATACAGGCCATTTTCCAGGATCCCTTCTCCTCCTATAACGTCTTCCATAAGATCGATGCGGTCCTCCTGGACTGCATCAAGATGCGGGGGGGGAAGAATCTTCCCCACGACAAGAAGGTGGAGATGATGACCGAGGCGTGCAGCTTCGTCAATCTCAAGTTCGAGGAGCTGACCAACAAGTATCCCTTCGAGCTCTCCGGCGGGCAGATGCAGCGGCTCATGATCGCCCGGATCTTCCTTCTGAAACCGAAGATCCTTCTGGCCGATGAGCCCACCTCCATGATCGACGCCTGTTCCCGGGCCACGATCCTGGATATGCTCCAGAACCTGAGAAATGAGATCGGCATGACCATCATCTTCATCACCCACGACATAGGGCTGGCCTACTATATCTCCGATACGGTGTACATCATGGAAAAGGGGAACATCGTGGAATACGGCCCGGCGGAGCAGGTGATCCTCCATCCCTCCGCCGACTATACGAAACGGCTCATAAACGACGTGCCCAAGATCCATGAGGAGTGGGACCTCTCCACGGTATAAGGAAAGATAAGGACGTATATATGGATATCAAGAAAATCATAAAGCAAATGACTCTGGAAGAAAAGGCCGGCCTCTGCTCGGGGGCGGACTTTTGGAAGACCAAGGCCGTGGAAAGGCTGGGCGTTCCCCAGATGATGGTGAGCGACGGGCCCCACGGGCTGAGAAAACAGGACGACCAGGCGGACCACGCGGGCATTAACGAGAGCATCAAGGCGGTCTGTTTCCCCACGGGAGTCACGGTCTGCTCCTCCTTCGACCGGGACCTGATACGGGAGATGGGGGAGAACCTGGGGGAGGCCTGCCAGGCGGAAAACCTGGGCGTTCTCCTCGGTCCGGCGGTGAATATCAAGCGTTCCCCCCTGTGCGGCCGGAACTTCGAATATTTTTCCGAGGATCCCTATCTTTCCGCGGAAATGGCCACCTCCCAGATCAAGGGGGTCCAGAGCCAGGGCGTGGGGACCAGCATCAAGCACTATCTGGCCAACAGCCAGGAGCACAGGCGCATGTCCTCCGATTCCCGGGTGGATGAGAGGACCCTGAGGGAGATCTATCTGCCCACCTTTGAGAAGGCGGTGAAGGAGGCCCAGCCCTGGACGGTGATGTGCTCCTACAACAGGATAAACGGGACCTATGCTTCGGAGAATCCCCGCTTTCTCACGGAACTCCTGCGGGATGAGTGGGGGTTCGAGGGGTTCGTGGTTTCCGACTGGGGCGCCGTGAATGACCGCGTCGCCGGGGTCAAGGCCGGTCTGGATCTGGAAATGCCCTCCTCCTTCGGGCTGAATGACGCCCTGATCGTCAAGGCCGTAAAAACGGGAAAGTTGGAAGAAGCGGTCCTGGACAGGGCGGTGGAGAGAATCCTGCGCATCGTTTTCATGGCCAGGGATAAGAAAAATCCCAAGGCCCGATTCGACAGGGAAGCCCAGCACGGGAAGGCCCGGCAGATCGCCGGCGAATCGATGGTGCTCCTGAAGAACGAGGGAATCCTCCCCCTGGCGAAAAAGGGCAAGGTCGCCTTCCTGGGAGCCTTTGCGGATAAGCCGCGCTTCCAGGGCGGGGGCAGCTCCCATATCAATGTCTTCAAGCAGACCTCGGCCCTGGAGGCGGCGAAGGCCCAGCTGGGTTCGGCGGTGACCGTGAGCTATGCTCCGGGATACTCCCTGACCGAAGACAAGGTGGACCGGTCGCTTATCCAGCAGGCAGCCGATCTGGCATCCGAAGCGGATTGCGCGGTGATCTTCGCCGGCCTTCCCGACAGTTATGAGAGCGAAGGCTACGACCGGAGCCATATGCGAATGCCCGAGGGCCATAACGTCCTGATTGAGGAAGTGGCCCGGGTTCAGAAGAATCTGGTGGTGGTCCTCCATAACGGATCCCCCGTGGAAATGCCCTGGCTTAGCCAGGTGAAGGGCGTTCTTGAGGCCTATCTGGCGGGTCAGGCCGTGGGAGAAGCGGTCGTGGATATTCTCTTCGGCGATGTGAATCCCAGCGGCAAACTGGCGGAAACCTTCCCGGTAAAACTGGAGGATAATCCCTCCTACCTTTACTATCTGGGTGAGAAGGATGTGGTAGAGTACAGGGAAGGGGTCTTTGTTGGCTACCGTTACTACGACAAGAAGAACATGGAGGTCCTCTTTCCCTTCGGCCACGGGCTCAGCTATACCACCTTCTCCTATGACAACCTTAAGATCGGCCACAGCAAGATCAAGGATACGGACAGCCTGACCGTTAGCCTCACCGTCACGAACAGGGGCAGCGTCTTTGGAAGGGAGACGGTCCAGCTTTACGTGGCCCCCCCCGCCGGGGATGTGATTCGGCCAGTAAAGGAGCTCAAGGGATTTGCCAAGGTCGCCCTGGAGCCGGGGAAATCGGAAAAGGTCAGCTTTGAGCTGGAGAAGAGATCCTTCGCCTACTTCAATACCGTCATAAACGACTGGTATGTGGAAAGCGGCGATTACGGGATTCTCGTGGGATCCTCCTCCCGGGATATCCGGGTCCGGGGAAGCGTACAGGTTAAATCGACCGTAACCATTCCCTGGAAATACGATATGAACAGTCTGGTGGGAGACATTCTCAGGGATTCGAAGAAGGCCGGCCTGGTGAAGGGGCTTCTTAAATCCATGGAGGAAGTTTTCGGCCAGGGTTCGGGGGATGATGGCGACGCGGCCCAGGACGCCATAACCGATGAGATGAAGGACGCCATGTTCAAGTACATGCCCCTGAGGAATTTCGCCTGCTTCGGAGGGGGCCTCGTCACCTTTGAGGAACTTCAGGATATCATCTACAAGCTGAACGAAACCTGATGGGTTTGGTTGTCTTTTCAAAGGGGAGTCAATAGAATAGGGCTATGGATTACAAAACAGAGAGAATGATATATCAGATAAGCGAGACCCGAAACCGGATCCTTGAGCATGCGGAGACCATGTTTATAGAGGAAGGGCTTTTTGAAACAACCATGAGCAATCTGGCCAATACCATAGGCATCAGCCGCACCTCTCTCTACCGTTACTATCGTGACAAGCTGGAACTGTCCCTGGCCATCGTCGTGAAGAGACTGAAGGAGCTGAACTTCAACGTCGATTTCAAGACCGAGGCGGACAAGCTGACCGACGGTTTCAGCCGGGTGAGCTATCTGCTGAAGAGACGGTGGCTCGAACCGGGATACGAGGAGACCTACCGTTTTTTCGCCGAATTCGACGCCTACTATTCCGGCTCCCGCATTCCCCTCGGATTCCGGTCGAAAATGGATGAGGCCCTTACCCCTCTCAAGGATGTGCTGCTGGAGCAGTATATCCGGGAGGGGCAGGAGGACCGATCCATCCGTACGGACCTGAGCGACCACCTGATCCATGAGATCGTGGGAAACGGCATCAGAAGTTTCCACCAGAGGCTGATCCTCCGGGGAAACGTCCTCGTGGATATCCCCCCGGAGGATCTGGAAATCATCATGGACGAGTACCATAAGGTATTGATGGACGGCATCAGGAACCGGTCATGACCCCATCCGATGAACCGGAGAAAGAGAGGGGGGCGGAGGAATCCCGCCGGACCGGTGGTTTGATTTTTATCCTGATCCTGAACTTCCTCGTCGGGTGTACCCTGTTCATACAGGTTTCGGCTCTTCCCGTTTATATTCTGGAGCTGGGGGGATCTAAGTCCACCGTGGGGCTGATCATGGGACTCTTTTCCCTTTCCGCCCTGCTGACAAGGCCCCTGGCCGGAATTCTGCTGGATCATAGGGGCCGCTCCCCGATTCTCCTGGGCGGGAGCCTGCTCCTGGCCCTCTCCCTTCTCCTGTACGTGCCCGTACGCACTCTCCCCCTGCTCATGGTGATTCGCGTCATCAACGGGTTCGCTTTCAGCCTGGTCTCCACCACCGCCATAACCCTGGTGGTGGATATAACCGGGGAGCCCCTGCTGAAGAGGAGTATCGGCTATTTTGCTGTGGCCGGCACCCTGGCTTCCGCCGCCGGCCCCGCCCTGGGTATAGCCCTGCTGGAACGGGGCGGCTTTCCCCTTCTTTTTCCCTCCCTCTTCGTGCTGGGAATCTTCATTTGTCTCATCTCGCTGATTCTGGTCCGCCGCATCAAACCGGTCCTGCGGGGCACGGTGAAATCGGACGGTTCTTCGGGCGGGGGCAGCCCGATTCGGCTTCCCCATTTCCTCCCCTCCCTGTTCATCCTCTTTCTGGGGCTTTCCCTGGGGCTCATCCTGACCTATATCCCGGTTTTGGGTTTTGAGAGAAACATTCCCCGCATCTCCCTGTTCTTTTCCTTTTATGCCCTGGCCATCGTGCTGCTCCGCCTTTTCGGTTCCTCCTTTCTGGACAGGATCGGGGCCTTTCCCCTCTACGGAACGGCGGTGCTTTTCCAGGCCGGAGCCCTGTTCCTGCTGGGAAGCTCCGGGTCCCTGCTTCCCATTCTGGCGGCGGCCCTGTTCTACGGTTCCGCCTTTGCCATGCTGCAGCCCCTCCTGAACTACATGCAGATCCGGGTCATGCCCTCAGACAGAAAGGGTCTGGGGGGGGCTCTCTATTTCGTCGCCCTGGATACGGGGTTTTCTACCGGATCCATGGGGTCCGGATTTCTTCTGGAAAGGATGGGATTTTTTCCCGTTTTCGCCCTTTGCGGGCTGATCGTCCTTTTATCGGTGCCATTATTTAAATTCCTGGTAAGGGAGTAACCTGAGGAGGTATGACTATGGGTGACAGGATCACGGATCTGATTAGCAAAATGACCTTGGAGGAGAAGGCCGGGCTCTGCTCGGGGTTGAACTTCTGGCAGACCAAACCGGTGGAGCGTCTGGGCATTCCCTCCGTCATGATGGCCGACGGCCCCCATGGGTTGCGGAAACAGGAGCAGGATCCGGACCATATCGCCCTGTCGGGCAGCGTCCCGGCGACCTGTTACCCCACCGCATCGGCCCTGGCCTGCTCCTGGGACAGATCCCTGGCGGAAGAGGTGGGCCGCAGCCTGGGGACGGAGTGCCAGGCCCAGGGGGTGGACATTGTGCTTGGCCCCGGGACGAATATCAAACGATCCCCCCTGTGCGGGCGGAACTTCGAATATTTTTCCGAAGACCCCTTTCTCTCATCCCGCATGGCTTCTGCCCATGTCCGGGGCGTGCAGAGCCAGGGGGTAGGGACCTCCCTGAAACATTTCGCGGCCAACAATCAGGAGTACCGGAGACTTCTGACCGATACCCTGATCGATGAAAGAACCCTCCGGGAGATCTATCTGGCCAGCTTTGAATCGGTGGTCCGGGAGGAACAGCCCTGGACCGTCATGTGCGCCTATAACAAAATCAACGGTTCCTACTGTTCCGAGAATCGCCGCCTTCTGGGGGACATCCTCAAGGGGGAGTGGGGGTTCGAGGGGTTTGTCGTAGCCGACTGGGGGGCCGTCAACGACAGGGTGGAAGGGATCCGGGCGGGGCTGGAACTGGAGATGCCCACCTGCGGCGGAGACCGGGACAGGCTGATCGCCAATGCG
>QKAI01000041.1 GCA_003246505.1 Spirochaetaceae bacterium
GAACCCCGGGAAGGTCTGGATTTCGTCCCCCTTTCCGTGGATTATAATGAAAGGTATTACGCGGCCGGCAAAATTCCCGGCGGATTTCTGAAAAGGGAGGCCAGGCCCAAGGACAAGGAAATTCTTGTTTCCCGCCTGATCGACAGGCCCATGCGGCCCCTCTTTTACAAAGCCTTCGGACGGGAGATTCAGGTTGTTCCCATGACCGTTTCCACCGATCAGGTCAATCCCCCCGATGTGGTGGGCATGATCGCAGCCTTCGCTTCTGTCATGGTATCCGATATCCCCTTCAACGGCCCCGTGGCTGCGGTCCGGGTCGGCCTGGTTGAGGGTAACTACGTTGTAAACCCCACCTTCGCTCAGATCGAGAAGGCGGAGCTGGACATCGTGGTGGCCGGTACCAACGAGGGTATCTGCATGGTGGAGGGCGGCGCTCACGAAGTATCGGAAGAGCAGATGCTTGAGGCCATCAACAAGGCAGAGGTTTCCATCAGGGAGATCTGTGCCTTCCTCGAGGATTTTGCCTCCCGCTGCGGAAAGGCGAAACTCCCCCTAGTGGAAGTGAAAACCGTCCTCGATAAGAAAGACGATATCTGGAAGGAAGCCTTCGAGCCGATGAGGGAAGCCCTTTTTCTCGATGACAAGCTTCTCCGCCATCAGGGCGTACGGGATATCAAGGCTCGCCTGAGGGAAAAGTATGCCGACGTTATCACCGATGAAAACGGCATGATCTTTGACGGTATCTTCGAGGATATCGAAAGGGACATCATCCGCAAGTCCATCCTGGAGAACAATAAACGCTGCGACGGCAGAAAGACCGACCAGATAAGGCCTATTACCTGCGAGGTGGGACTCCTGCCCCGGGCCCACGGTTCCTCCCTCTTCACCAGAGGGGAGACCCAGTCCCTTGGCGTGACAACACTCGGTACGGTGATGGACGAACAAATCATGGACGACATTGACGGGGACAGGCGTACCAATTTCATGCTCCACTATAACTTCCCCCCCTATTCCGTAGGAGAAACGGGACGTCTGGCTACCGGACGGAGAGAGATCGGTCACGGCCATCTGGCTCAGAGAGCCCTTGAGCCGATCCTTCCCCCCAAGGACAGCTTCCCCTATACGATCAGAATCGTTTCTGAGATTATGGAATCCAACGGTTCCTCCTCCCAGGCAACGATCTGTTCCGGAACCCTCTCCCTGCTGGACGCGGGCGTTCCCATCAAGGCGCCCGTAGCGGGTATCGCCATGGGGCTTATCTCCGAAGGCAGCGATTACGCCGTTCTTTCCGACATCCTCGGTGAAGAGGACCACATGGGTGACATGGACTTCAAGGTGGCCGGAACGGAAAAGGGCATAACCGCTTTCCAGATGGACATCAAGATCTCCCACGTTACCGTGGATCTTATGAAGAACGCCATGGAACAGGCCCGCCAGGGACGAATCCATATTCTCGGCGAGATGGCCAAATGCCGCTCCGTACCCAATGAGAACGTCTCCATCTATGCCCCCAAGATTATCAGCCTGAAGGTGGAAGAGGATAAGATCGGCGCGGTCATCGGACCGGGCGGAAAGATCATCAAGGGTATTTCCGAAAAAACCGGAGCCAAGGTCAATATCGATGACGACGGTACGGTCACCATCTCCGCCAAGGAGAGAATGGGGGCCGAGGAAGCGGAAAAAATGGTTCGCGCCATTGTGGAAGAGCCGGAGGTGGGAACGATTTACCACGGAACGGTTAAGCGGATCATGGATTTCGGAGCCTTCATCGAGATTCTTCCCGGCAAGGAAGGACTCTGCCATATCTCCCGCCTTTCCAAGGACAGGGTGGAAAATGTCACCGATGTCCTGAAGGAAGAGCAGGAAGTGGAAGTCCGGCTGATCGAGGTCGATCGGGTGGGCCGTTTGAATCTGAGCATCGTTGATGCCCAGAACCCCGACTGGAAACCCAGGGGAGGATCATCCCCCCGGCCCGGTAATAACGGGGGAAGACGGTAACTCTTTCTTCCTATTAAAAAGGTCCTCCTCGGGGGACTTTTTTTTTGCTTGAAATTTTCCGCAATTGCCATAACATCGCTTTATTGGTAAAATAGGATTCTCATATGGAAAAGATCAGAATTAATTATACGGGGAAAGGCGTTCAGCCCCCCCATTATCAGACGGAGGGGGCCGCCGGCGCCGATGTTTTCGCCCGCCTGGACGAACCGGTTACGGTTAAACCCCTGGAGAGGGTTATGATACCCACGGGCATGACCATGGCCCTTCCCAAGGGTTTCGAAGCGCAGATACGGCCCCGTTCCGGCCTTGCCTGGAAACAGGGGCTGTCCGTGTTGAACAGTCCCGGAACAATTGACTGCGATTACCGGGGGGAGATACGTATTCTTCTCATAAATCTGGGGGAAAAGGATGTGGTCATTTCCGATGGGGACCGCATCGCCCAGATGGTGATAGCCCCCTATATCCAGGGGGAGTTTCATTATGCCGATACCCTGGATGAGACGGAGAGGGGAGCGGGAGGATTCGGATCCACCGGTGTATAGACTTGCCTTAGCCCTTTCCATACCGCTGATACTCCTCTCCTGCCGGACAGGGGGAACCGCCTCTTCCGGCGGGGAGACCTCCGCTTGGGATCTGAACGAATCGGGGACCGGCGAGGGCAGGGAATTGTCCCTTTCCCCGGGGGAAGATCCGCCGGCGGAAGAGGAGTATACAGGGACGGATAGGGACTGGCTGGAGGAGGCGCGAATCGCCTGGTTTGTCAGAAACGACCGGGAGGCGACCATAATCTGTCTGGACCGGGTGGAAAAGAATTCCCTGGAAGAGGATAGCCGAATTTCCCTGTATCGACTTCTCTGCCGCAAGGTCTATACCCGCCTCATTCCCCTGGAAGAGAAGGGTTTCGGGGACAGGAATATCTCCTCCCTCTTTCTGGATCGTGATGATCTCTGGATGGGGACCTGGGCGGGCGGAATAGTACGCTATTCCCTGCCCCTGGAGGATCTGACTCTTATCCGAAGCTCCCGGGAGAATATCCGGGTAGAGACGATTACCGATTTCGAAGAGGTGGGCCTGAACATCCGCATCGCCGGCTATTCCGATATTTACGGGTTTGACAAACGGGTCTCCCGCCTGATCCAGACAACCCCCGAAAAGATGGGGCGCATCAACAATCTGGCCAATTACAAGGGACGGCTCTACGCTTCCACCGTCAATCAGGGACTCTGGTACGAAGTCCGGGAGGGGGTCTGGAACCCACTGGGGGAGGGTGTTCCCGGGCTGGACCGCATAAACGCCCTTCAGGTGACGGATAGGGAGGGCCTGCTCCTCATCGGCACCGCATCGGACGGGGTCATTGAATTCGACGGGAAGAATTTCCGCAACTGGAAGATTCTCTATCCCCGGCTGCCGGCGAAGAATGTCACCGCCTTCGGGGAGTGGGACCGGTTTATGCTGCTGGGAACCTATGGGGACGGGGCCTATCTTGTTGACAGGAACGGGGGCGGTATCGCGCATTTCAGCAAGGACGGGGGGGACTTGCTCTCCGATTATGTCCTGACCCTGTCCCTGGAGGGGGACTACGCCCTTATGGGAACCCTGGGCGGAGGGATTTCCGCCAAAGCTAGAAATCAGCTGGCCGGGGAGGGAGGATGGATCTTCCTCGGTCTCGAACAGGGATTGAATTCCCTGGATGTCACCGCGCTGGCCGTTATGGGATCATCCCTCTACGCGGCCGTTCTGGGGCAGGGAGTCCTGATTCTGGATGAAGCTATTATTGAAAAGTCGCTATAGAACGATTTATTCCTATCTCACCGGGGAATTCCTCTTCTCATTCCTCGTCTCCTTTCTCTTTTTCTTTGTCATCTTCTTTGTGAATCAGATTCTCCTCCTGGCTGAGAGAATTCTTTCCAACCGCATTCCCCTGGGGTATGTACTCAGGCTTATCCTGTGTACCTTCCCTTCCATACTGGCCCTTTCCTTTCCCTTCGCCACACTGGTGGGAGCCCTGATGGCACTTGGCAATCTCTCCTCCCAGAAGGAAATACTCGCCATGGAATGCATCGGGATCTCCCTCCGCTCCCTCTCCCGCCCCATCCTGCTGTCGGGGGTGGTTTTCTGTTTCATCTCCTTTTATATCAACGACTATTTGCTTCCCCTGGGTGCTGTCCATTACCGCAGGATCAGCCGGGAGATCTTTTCCGCCATGCCCTCCCTGGAACTGGAACCCTATTCGGTAAAGTTCATCGACAATAAGGTCGTGGTCACTTCGGACGTACAGGATAACCGGTTCGGCCCCATTCTCATCATAGAGAA
>QKAI01000272.1 GCA_003246505.1 Spirochaetaceae bacterium
ACCTGATTACAAGACTTTAAAAGTCGGGCTGGCCGGATTTGAACCGGCGACCCCTTGTCCCCCAGACAAGTACGCTAAACCCCTGCGCTACAGCCCGTTGTTTATTAGCAACGAGCAGTAATATACTCTAGACCTGAATTTATGTCAACCGTTTGTAAAAAGAAAAAAGAGGAACTTCAAGGGGGGTGTCATCCCTGGGAAATGAGCTCCGAATCAAAGGGGGGAACGCGGTGGAACAGCTCTCTCAGACAGCTGTTCTCCTCCCTGAGCAGCCCAGGATCCAGGCGAAGAATATTCTCCGCCTCATCCCGGGCCCAGAGGAGTATATCCCGGTCCCGGAATAGATCCGCAATGGAAAGCTTCATGAAACCGGACTGGCGGCAACCGGCAATATCCCCCATCCCCCTCAATTTCATATCCTCTTCGGCTATGACAAAACCGTCATTGTTATCCTTCATGATCATCATCCGTTTCTTCCCCTCCTCCGTAAGTGATTCATCGAAGACGAGGAAACAGTAGGATTGGTGCTCCCCCCGGCCGACGCGCCCCCGGAGCTGGTGAAGGGCGGACAGGCCGAAACGTTCCGCCTGTTCCACCACCATGACCGTGGCGTTGGGCACATCCACTCCCACTTCCACCACGCTGGTCGCGACAAGTATGTTCAGGCTCCCCTCGGCAAACCGGGCCATGGTCCTTTTCTTCTCCTCCTCCGGGATGCGGGAATGAATCAGGGCGCAGGAGTATTCGGGAAAGGCCTGCTGCTCTATGAACCGGAACATGGTTTCCGCATCCTTGAGGGTGAGCTTGTCCGACTGCTCGATAAGGGGATAGACGAAATAAGCCTGTCTTCCCTGCGCCAGTTCCCTGTGGACAAAATCGTACACCTTGAATTCGTTGCCCCTCTTCGCCAGATGGGTAATGATGGGTTTTCTCCCAAGGGGCATGGTCCGTATGGTACTGATGTCCAGATCGCCGAAGGCGGTCAGGGAAAGGGTTCGGGGTATGGGGGTGGCGGTCATGAGAAGAAGATCGGGATGAAGACCCTTCTCCGCCAGGGAGAGGCGCTGTTTCACGCCGAAGCGGTGCTGTTCGTCCACTATGACAAGCCGGAGTTCCTTGAACCGCACATCCTCCGTAAACAGGGCGTGTGTCCCCAGGATGAGGTCGATATTCCCTTCTCGGAGCTCTTCAAGAAGGAGCCTCCGCTCTTCCTGGCCGATCTGGCCGGAAAGAAAGGCCAGCCTGATTCCCAGGGGAGCCAGCAGACGGGCGGCGTTCTCACCATGCTGACGGGCGAGAAGTTCCGTGGGAGCCATCATCGCCACCTGTCCTCCCCCTTCAATAACGGGAAGAGCGGAAAGGAACGCCACTAGGGTTTTCCCCGAACCTACTTCGCCCTGAATCAGCCTGTTCATAACGCTGGGGCCATTCATATCGCGGAGGATATCGTCTACGGCTTTCTCCTGATCCCCGGTAAGAGAGAAGGGCAGTGATGCCAGCAATGCCATAAGACGGTTTTCAGGCAGGGGAGCTCCCCGTACCTTTCCCTGCCGCTTTTCAAGCCCCTTGCGCCCTATGGTAAGCTGCAGATGGAGCAGCTCTTCACGGATCAGGCCCTCCCGGGCCTGATCGATTTCCCCCGGGGAGGCGGGCATATGGATCTGTCTCAGGAGAAGGGATTTTTCGGGAAGGGAGAAGCGCTCTCTCAGGGGCGGGGGCATCTCATCATCGATGTTAAGGGCCCAGTCATTCAACGCCTGGCGGATGGCCTTTCTCAGGGTCTTCTGCTGAAGTTTGCCCGAAAGGGGATAGAGGGGCAGAATTCTGCCGAAATCCACCGGATCGGGGCTCACTTCCTCAAAGTCGAAGGTTCCCGTCTGCAGTTCCCCGTATTTGAACTGGAACTGACCGGAGAGAAAGATCTCCGTACCCGGGGACAACCGTCTTTCCAGGAAATTCCGTCCGAAGCATATGAGGGATGCCGTACCCGTATCATCCTCCACGATCACCTTGAGGGATCTTTTACCGCCGTGGCCGATCCATTCATGGCCGGTGACGCGGCATCTCGTATTGACCGAACCCTCCGCAGGAACCGGGTGGAAGGGACGGGATGTCATTCGGTCGTCATATCTGGCCGGGTAGTGGGTGAGGAGGGCTCCGATGGAATGGATGCCCATATTGGCCAGATCGGAAGCGGCCGTCTGCCCTATGCCGTTCAGTCGGGAGACGTTCTGCTTCAGTTCCGAAAGAAACACCGGCCCTTACCGAGATTACAAGCGGGAGAGAAAATGAATCAGCCAGCCGAATCCGTATCCCAGAAGAATCCGGAGTATGAGAATTGTTACCAGGGAGACGATAATCCCCTTGGTCATATGGTAGGACTGCTGACCGAAAATGGCCATGACCCGGTCGGTGATGCGGTAAAGGAGATTGTTCAATCCCCCCAGCATAATATTCCTGCCCATCAGATTCGCCACGAGGAAGACGATGAGCATCAGGATGATCAGATTCATAAAAAAGGCGGCGAAACCCCATATGTCATTCAGGAGGACGGCGAATACCAGTCCGATGGTCACCGACTGTCCCGCGGCGAGGGCGGAGGTGATGTGAATGGCAAGCCCGAGGAGGATGAAGGCCAGGACCGGTGAGAAGTCAAGCATGCCGAAACGGAGCCACTCGAAGCCCCGGAATTTATCCAGATAGGGATCCACCACGGCTCCCAGATACTGCTTGGGCTTATCCAGGGCGGGATTGTTGAACCAGGTCAGTATGACCCGGATAAAGAGAAGAAGGGAATAAAACTGAAGAATCTTGGTAAGCACAAACATGGTGTTCTGAAAAATCATGAAGCGGTCTCCTTAGGGATATGCATAAAAAATACTAAAAAAAACGGTGCCGGTCTATTCTTTCCATACGGAAGCCACCAGGGGGTGGTTCGTGAACCGTTCCAGGGCGTCCGATCCGCTGGAAACAGAAAACTGGGGTGACGCCCGGACAATAGTCGGCTCCATTCCGTGGGCCAGATGGAAGAATACGGAACAGTTCCCCGGATTGGCCGTCAGAAAGGAGGCGAAATCGATCAGATCGTCATCCTCCAGATTTTCCGTGTTCATCGCCAGATGGATCTCCCTCACCGCCTGCTCCCTCAGTTCCTCCGGGGACACGAGCTGTTCCACTTTGAGGGAGGGGTTGTCCCGGCGGGTATCCACCTTACCCACGAATCCCAGGATGCCGTCGGGCTGGAGCAAATGGCCGTATTCCTCGAATTGCCGGCCGAATAGGGCAAATTCGATCTGCCCTTCGAAATCTTCCAGGGTCCCGAAGGCCATTCTCTTCCCCGCCTTGGAGAGGAGCACCCTATACTCCTTGATCATGCCCAGGATGGTGTAGTCCTTATTCGCCATGGCCCGGTCCAGATGGTTCAGGTCAAGGGTTGTGGCCTTCTTCCAGACCTTGCGGTAATCGTCCAGGGGATGGCCGGAGAAGTAGAATCCCAGGTTCTCCTTCTCGATCCTCAACATCTCCTTCTTGGGCCAGGGCTCGCAGTTTTCAAACTCGATATCCGGATTGATCTCCTCGTCGCAATCGCCGAAGAGGGAGGACTGCCCGTATTTGACCATGTCCTTGCGCCGGGAGACGATCTCCATGATCCGCTCCATATTATGGAGGAGTGTCGCCCGGTTGTGGGTATCTATCCTGTCGAAGAGACCCGACTGGATGGAGACTTCCACCACCTTTTTGTTCACGCTCCCCGAATCCATCCTCTCCAGGAAATCCAGAAAGGATTTGAAGGGGCCGTTGGCATCCCTCTCCCTCATGATGTTGTCCACGGCGGCGCTGCCCATGCCCTTGATCCCGACGAGACCGTAGTAGATCTTTCCTTCGTTTACGGTAAAGTACTTCTCCGAAATATTGATATCCGGGGGCATGATCTCCAGGCCCATGTCGTGGCAGGTGTCCATGTAGAGTTTGAACGCGTCGGGGCTGCTGATCTCGTTGGTCAGGTTGGCCGCCATGAATTCGGCGGGATGGTTGGCCTTGCAGTAGGCCGTTTTATAGGCTACCACCGAATAGGCCGCCGCATGGGATTTATTGAACCCGTATCCGGCGAAGGGCTCCAGCATCTCGAAGATATAGGTGGCGTGGGCCTCGTCCTTGCCCCGCTCCCTGGCGCCGGCGACGAACTCCACCTTCATCTTCTCCATGTCCTTGACCTTCTTCTTACCCATGGCCCGTCGCAGGATATCCGCCTTTCCCAGGCTGAAGCCGCCGATTATCTGGGCGACTTTCATAACCTGCTCCTGGTAGAC
>QKAI01000064.1 GCA_003246505.1 Spirochaetaceae bacterium
AGGGGATCCACGATGGTCGTCGCATTATTATCCAAATAAACTTGTTTCATATCAGGACAAATATAAGGATTTTGCCGACCTTGGTCAAATCAAATCTCTACTATGGAAGTGGAGATTTATTTTTTTACGGGCTCCCTCTTCTTCTTCAGTCCCACGCCGCAGAAGTTGCAGGGAATTTTGTCCCGGGTCACGCAGGTGGGGCAGACGTAGAAATATTTGTCGCAGTGATCGCAATGATAGCGGCGGTAATCCGCCTTGTATTGCTTTCGGCAGATATCGCAGGTTTTGTAAGAAGCGTCGTAATCAAGCATAGTGTTTTCCTCTTTAACTTATGGTATTACCTAATGATTAACGGCAACATAGACATAAAAATAGAGCGGGGAAAGGGAAAAACAGCTAATTCACACAAATTCCATTCACATTACACAGTTCTTGCACCATTCCGATGCCTCCGGGGGCTGAACCCCCGTATGGCATCGCCCCTATCCCCGGCGCGGCTCCCTGCCGTGATAGTTTACGCCCCACCGGTCCAGAAGGCTCAGAGCCCGGGGAAGCCGGTCCTGAAACCCCTCCCAGTCCTTCTCCTCCGGACGGCACCAGAGGGTTTCCGCCAGGGCCAGGGCCCGGGGAAAGGCCATGTATTCCACCCGGTCGAAGGTCTCCATGTACTCCGACCAGAGCTGGCCCTGGGACCCCATGACCAGGTACTTCTTGCTGTCGGGAATCTCCGCGGGAACCGGCTCGAAACGGTAGACCTTCTCCAGGGGGAGATATCCCCCGATGGCCAGGGGCTCCTTCTCCTTCGGCCCCTGGTAGTAGTCGAAATAGGTGCGCTCGCAGGGGCAGTTGATCACCGGCGCTCCCAGGCGGGCCGCTTCGATGCCCCCCTCCTCGCTTCTCCAGCTCATGACGATGGCCCCGTCGGCCAGGCCCCCCTCCAGAATCTCGTCCCAGCCTATCATGCGCCGGTCCCGGCGGCGCACATGCTCCCCCATGCGGGAGATGAACCAGCTCTGGAGCTCCTCCTCCGATTCCAGGCCCAGCTCGGCCATACGGTCCTGGACGCGGCGCTGTTCCTCCCATTCGTACTTGTGGGCCTCGTCCCCCCCCACGTGGATGAAGGTATAGGGGAAGATATCCATGATCTCGTCCAGCACGTCCCTCATGAAATTCAGGGTGGTTTCCTGCGGATTCAGGATATGCTGGCTGATCCCCCAGGTGCAGCGCGGCTCCAGGGTCATGCCGGTGCATCCCAGTTCGGGATAGGCGGAGATGGCCGCCTGCATGTGGCCGGGCATGTCGATCTCGGGAATGATGTCGATCTCCCGGACCCGGGCGAACTCCACGATCTCCTCCATGTCCCGCCGGGTGTAGAATCCGCCGTAGGGGGTATCCTCAAAGCGGTGGGGCTTGTCGCTGTAGTGGCCGATCAGGGTGCCGCTCCTGCGGGAACCGACTTCGGTCAGGCGGGGGTATTTTTTTATCTCCGGCCTCCAGCCCTGATCGTCGGTGAGGTGGAAGTGGAATTTGTTGAAGCGGAACAGGGCGATGGTGTCGATGAAGCGGAGCACCTCCTCCTTGGAAAAGAAGTGGCGGGATACGTCCAGATGCATGCCCCGCCAGGGAAGGCGGGGCCTGTCCCCTATCTCTGCCGCGGGTATGGCCGTTCCCGTTCCGGCCAGCTGGCGCAGCGTCTGAACGGCCCGGGCCAGGCCCGCCCGGTGCGGGGCGGTGAGGGCTATCCGGTCCGCCTGCACTTCCAGGTGGTAGGACTCGTCGGGAAATCCCATTTCATGCTCCTCCGCCTTTCCCTCGATTTTCAGGGTTATCGCCGGCCCCTCACCGGGATGATCCCCCTTTCCGACGACCGGGGTCACCCCCTCCCTGGTCAGATAGGCGGCCAGAAGCCGGGCCATGTCCTCCAGTCCCGGGGACAGGGACAGGAGGGAAACGGATCCCAGTAGTGAAAATTCTCCCGTTCCTTCCCTATAGCTCTCTACTCCCGGAATAAGGGCGTTCTTGTTCTTTTCACCTTTTTTGAGCATGATCGATAATCCTCCTGGTGTCGTATTATCGTAATTTTACTTGATTTTTTTCATTTGGGGATGGTAAAAACAACCATGGAAGATGTCAAATTCGATTCGAAGGATGTGGTGGTCAACAGAAATTTCCCCGGTAGGCGGGACATTCACGTCCGCTCCGGATTCCGTATCTCCCAGTATCAGCAGGGGGTCGCCCGCCCCCCCCTGGACCGGGTGGAGCCCCGGTATTTTGAATTCTACAGCCTCTGCCACCTGGTGGAGGGGGAGGGGTGGTACTGGACGCCGGCGGGGGGATTCGAATATCTCTCCTCCGGGAACGGCATCCTCGTCTCCCCTCGGTTCGTTCATCATTACGGGGGGCACGGTACCATCTTCAGGGAGGATTTTATCTGTTTCGACGGTCCCGTGGCGGATTACATGTACCGGGCGGGGGTCCTGCGGGACGGGATTATTAAAATCGGAGTGGTCCGCCGGCTTCTGCCGGTAATGAAGCTGGCCCTGAATCTGACCGACCGGGGCCAGCTGGCCGCCCAGGGGGCCCTTCAGAATCTGCTCTACGATCTCTACCTGGACAACAGCCGGGAGGAGAGGGAGGGACCTGACCGTTTCGCCCGGCTTCTGGAGAAGCTCTCCGCCGACACGGAGCAGTGGTGGACCGTGACGGAGATGGCCTCCTACTGCCACTTAAGCGAGAATCAGTTTCGCCGCCGGTTCCGGGAGAGAACCGGCATGGGGCCCAAGCACTACTACGACTCCCTCAAGATGCAGCTCGCCGCCGCCCGCCTCCTGCGGGGGGAAACCCTGGACCGGATAGCCCGGGAGCTGGGTTACCGGGACGGCTATCACCTGAGTAAGGTTTTCAAGCGCATACACAGCCTTTCCCCGGACAATTACCGCCGGAAATACCGGATCTGAGGCTTCTCTCTTTACTCCAGTCCCCCCGGGGAATATACTGCCCCCATGACGAAAGCCGAAAAAGCCCGGGCCGTAACGGAGATCCTGAACCGGGAGTATCCCGACCGCCGGCCCCTCCTGAACTACCGAACCCCCTATGAACTGCTCATCGCGGTCATCCTCTCCGCCCAGACCACCGACGCGGGGGTGAACAGGGTTACCCCGGAGCTCTTCCGGCGCTTCCCCGATCCCGCCGATCTGGCCGGGGCCGATCCGGCCGAGGTGGAGGAGATTATCCGGCCCACCGGATTCTACCGCATGAAGGCGGCCCATATCATGAAAACCGCCGCCGCCCTGAAGGACCGGGGGGACCACTCCCTCCCCGGGTCGATGGGGGAACTCACCGCCCTTCCCGGGGTGGGGCGCAAGACGGCCAACGTCATTCTCTACCATATTTTCGATGAGCCGGCCATTATCGTGGACACCCATTTCAAACGGGTCAGCCGCCGGCTGGGATTCACGAAATTCACGGAGCCCGAAAAGATCGAAAAACAGCTGCTGCGCGCGATTCCCCGGGAGTTGCAGTCGGACCTGTCCATGACCCTGAATCTTCACGGCCGCCGGTACTGCTTCGCCCGGAAGCCGGAGTGCGGCGCCTGTCCCCTGGGGGAGCTCTGCCCCTCCCGCCTTAAGCCAGCCAGCGGACCAGATTCTCCTTCGTAAGTTCCGCCAGTCGCTCCGGAGCCAATCCCAGTAGTTCCCCCGTCCTTTCGTAGACCCGGACAATATCGTCGGTCCGGGCCTCGCCGCCGCAGATCCAGGGCATACCCGTGGGGTAGTCGGTCTCGCAGAAGAGCCTGTCCTTCGGGATATGGCGCCAGACCTCCGAGCCGGAGAAGACGTCCGGACCGACGGTGAAGTAGCAGCCCAGCTCCAGATAGGGGGGGATGAGCTCCTCCGGGCCGGAGTACCAGTGGATCAGGGCGTTGCCGAGGGAGAACTCCCTCAGGGTCTCCAGAATCTCCCGCTCCCCCCCCTTCGTGTGGATGGTGGGCGGTTTTCCCGTTGCCGAGGACAGGGCGAGGAACTCCCGGAAGACCCTCCTCTGGGCCCCGTCCCCGGTGCGGTCCTCCACCCAGAGAAAATCCAGCCCGATCTCCCCAATGAGACCGTATTCCCCCGCCTCGCCCTTCAGGAAGGGAAGCTCCCCCTCCGCCCCGGCCGCCTTCATGGGGTGGATGCCGCAGAGGGGGACCACCGCCCTGTTCCCCCGGGCCAGCTTCCGGGTATGGCGCCAGCTCCCCCCGTCCAGGGAGGAGGCAAAGTAAAGTATCCCCGGTGAGAGCTCCTCCCCTGAGGCCCCGTCAAGGTG
>QKAI01000502.1 GCA_003246505.1 Spirochaetaceae bacterium
ACCACAAACCCGATCCGGCCCTCGTCATCCAGAAAATCAAGAAGCATCGTATCCAAAAAATCCCCCCTCCCCCACACGAGCACGTCCAAAGGACGACGTGAGGTGCGTAAATATCCCTCCACCCCCTCCGAACCAGTTCCGCAGGAACCGTGAGGAGCTACCCCGAATCGGCCGCAGGAGAAATTCTCACGAGCAGAAACGGTTCGCGGGCGAAGGGGAGGCCATGGACCGGCTCAAGAAAGCCGGAACAGGGCCGGACCGCAGCCGATACTCATGAGAATCAGTAGCGGTAGTGTTCGGGCTTGTAGGGACCTTCCACCTTCACGCCGATGTAGTCGGCCTGTTTCGCGCTCAGGGTGGTCAGCTTAGCCCCCAGCTTGGCCAGGTGCAGGCGGGCCACTTCCTCGTCCAGCTCCTTGCTCAGGCGGTAGACGCCCACCGGCTGGGGATTGGTCCACAGATCGATCTGGGCCAGGGTCTGGTTGGTGAAGGAGTTGCTCATGACGAAGCTGGGATGGCCCGTGGCGCAGCCCAGGTTCACCAGGCGCCCCGAAGCCAGCAGGTAGATGGAGTGGCCGTCGGGGAAGGTGTACATGTCCACCTGGGGCTTGATGTTGGTCTTTTTGATACCCGGCCAGGCTTCCAGTCGGGCCACCTGGATCTCGTTGTCGAAGTGGCCGATGTTGCAGACAATAGCCTGGTCCTTCATTTTGCTCATGTGTTCCGCGGTGATGATGTCGCAGTTGCCCGTGGTGGTCACGTAGATGTCCGCCAGGGGGAGGGCGTCCTCCACGGTGCAGACCGTGTAGCCGTTCATGCAGGCCTGGAGGGCGCAGATGGGGTCCACCTCGGAGGTGAGGATCCGGCACTTCTGTCCCGCCAGGGAGTCGGCGGAACCCTTGCCCACGTCGCCGTAGCCGCAGATCATGGCGGTCTTGCCGGAGAGCATCACGTCCATGGCCCGGCTGATGCCGTCCACCAGGGAGTGGCGGCAGCCGTAGAGGTTGTCGAACTTGCTTTTGGTGACCGAATCGTTCACGTTGATGGCGGGGAAGAGAAGGGTCCCCTCCTTGGCCATCTGGTAGAGGCGGTGAACGCCGGTGGTGGTCTCCTCGCTGGCGCCCTTGCAGGCGGGAACGACCTTGCCGAACCATCCGAAGTCGTCGGCCAGGGTCTCCTTGAGGGTGGCGAGGACGATGGCTTCCTCCTCCGTTTCCGGGGTGACGTCAAGGACAGAGGCGTCCTTCTCGGCGTAATAGCCCTTGTGGAGGAAGAGGGTCGCGTCGCCCCCGTCGTCAACGATGAGCTGGGGGCCGGAGCCGTCGGGCCAGGTCAGGGCCTGGCGGGTGCACCACCAGTACTCTTCCAGGGTCTCCCCCTTCCAGGCGAAGACCGGGGTGCCCGCTTCGGCGATGGCCGCGGCGGCATGGTCCTGGGTGGAGAAGATGTTGCAGGAGCACCAGCGCACGTCCGCCCCCAGTTCCTTGAGGGTCTCGATAAGGACGGCGGTCTGGATGGTCATGTGCAGACTCCCCATGACCCGGACGCCCTTCAGGGGCTTGTCCTTGCCGTATTTCTCCCGGGTCGCCATGAGACCGGGCATCTCCTTCTCCGCGATATGGATCTCCTTCCGGCCCCAATCGGCCAGGGTGATGTCTTTAACTTTGTAGGGCAGTTTCTCGTATGCCATATTTTCCTCCTAAATCCGACGACGCCCCGGGTCTTGACGCCCAGACGATCATCGATTCAATTTCCTTATAGTCCTCATCGGCCTGCTGCCGGTGTATGGATATCACTTCTAAGTCCGCGTCCTCCAGCCAGGAGGTCAGCCGTTCCGGTTCGAACCCCAGCCAGAAATCGCCGTAGAGCTCCTTGAACGCTTCCTCGTGGTGCAGGGCCAGATCGAAAATCAGGAGCCGGCCCCCCGGAACCAGCATCCGGCTGATCACCTTGAGCGCCTGGGAGGGCTTGGTCAGATGGTGGAGGGTCTGGGAGAGAATGGCCAGATCGTAGGCCCCCTCCGCGGTCTCCGGATTATCCGTCTCTATGTCCCAGTAGCAGAAATCCAGGCGGCCGTTGTATTTGTCCGCCCGGTTCCAGGCCTCCTCCAGCTGCTCCCTGTCGTTGTCGTAGCCGGTGACCCGGTTTCCCGCCGCGGCCAGCAGGGCCGAAAGTCGGCCGGAGCCGCAGCCCAGATCGGCGATGCGCCGGTTTTCCACCAGGCCGATGAACCCCCGGGCGAAGGACTCCCAGGACTCGCCGGGACAGGGGCCGGTGCGGTTCTTCCGGGAGGAGAACCGGCTCAGGGACTCCTCCCGCCTCCGGTCGAGGATATCCTTGAGGGTCATCAGATCCTGGCGGAAGAAATCCTCCTCCCGCCCCCGGCTGAATATTTCGGCGAAGAGGGGAGCCGAAGGCCCCTTGCGGACGTCCTCCACCAGGGAGTAGTAGATCCGCTTGCCCTCCTTGCGGTTTTTGACAATGCCCGCTTTCTTGAGAAAGGAGAGCTGATTGGATACGGCGGACTGGTTCATATCCACAATATCCACTATCTCATTGACAGCCAGCTCATCCTCGTGGAGAATGAGCATGATGCGCAGCCTGGTCGCATCGGAAGAGGCTTTGAGAATATCCGAAAGGGCAAAATCGTTCACGATATATCAACATAACATAATACGATGATATTGTCTACGCCATGATGCCTCTCGAATATCCCCACCCTTCATTTTCGTTTTCTTGTTTTTGTTTTCTGTAAATCGATTAAACCTCTTTATTTTATTTTTTTTTCCCTCTATAATGGCCCCGTTCTTTCCTGCCGAAGGGACGAGGAGTGTGAATATGTACTGTCAATGGAAGGATAACTGGCTCGAATCCAAGGAGAATTACGCCCGCTGGTGGAAGCGATCCGGTCTGGTAGTATCAAACTGGGGAAGCCGCATTCCCCTGGACAGGGAACTCTTCCCCGCCGCCGATCCGGGAGAGCCGGCCTCCCTGGAGCAGAAATATGCCGATCCGGACTGGATCGCCCTGAAGGAAAACGCCAAAATGGCCCGCAGCCTGTATCCCATGGACATGATTCCCATCGCCTTTCCCGATATCGGCACGGTCTCCCTGGCTCCCATGCTGGGGGCGGAACCGGACTTCGGGGAGAGCAACATCTGGTACAGGCACGATAGCGGTTTCGGTCCCGAAAACGACCGCCCCCTGGTTTTCGATCCGGAAAACCGCTGGTGGAAGATCATCTCCGAATCGGCCCGGAGGGTTAAGGAAACCGGGGGGCCCAACTATTTCACCGGACTTCCCGCGGTGTGTCCCAACCTGGACGCCCTGGCGGAGATTCGGGGGACGGAAAACCTGATGATGGACCTGATCCTGGCGCCGGACTGGGTCAAGGCGAAGCTGGAGGAGATCCATACCGCCTTCCTTCAGGCCTTCGGCGGCCTTTACGACATTATTAAGGAAGAGGACGGCAGCTCCGTCATGGGATACTTCATGACCTGGTCCCCGGGCAGGGTCTGCCTGGCCCAGTGCGATACGGTGGCCATGATCAGCGCGGACATGTTCGAGGAATTCGTCATCCCCCCCCTGGAAAAGCAGTGCGCCGCCCAGGACAACACGATCTACCACGTGGACGGCCCCATGGCCCTGAAGTCGGTGGACGCCCTCCTTAAGGTGGAAGGGATTGACGCGATAGAATACACCCCGGGCCCCAATGTCCCCGGCGGCGGGGACCCCCACTGGTTCGACCTTTACCGGCGGATCAAGGAGGCGGGCAAATCGGTCCAGGTGGTGGAGGTGGAGCCGGCGGAACTGGCCCCCCTTCTGGAGGCCATCGGCACGGAGGGCACCTTCGTCCAGGTCAAGTGCTTCGACGAGGAAACCCTGAAAGGGGTGGAAGAAACGGTAAGGAAGTACCGCTGAATTACCACTCCAGGATGACCTTCCCCGACTTCCCCTCCTTCATGGTCCGGAAGGCCTCCTGGTAGTCGTCTATGGGAAAATGGTGCGTTATGATCCCGTCGATCTTCAGTCCCGACCGGATCATGGCGGCCATTTTGTACCAGGTTTCGAACATCTCCCTCCCGTAAATCCCCTGCAGTTCCAGCCCCTTGAAAATGATGCGGTTCCAGTCCCCCCGGGTCTCCCCGTCGGGCAGTCCCAGCAGGGCCACCCGCCCCCCGTTGTTCATGAGCCGGAAAAGGTCATTCTGGGCGGAGGAATTGCCGGACATCTCCAGCCCCACGTCGAATCCCTCCAGCATGTGCAGTTCGGACATGACGTCCTCCAGCC
>QKAI01000206.1 GCA_003246505.1 Spirochaetaceae bacterium
GTGGTCTTATCGCAGCGTTGCTTCTTGTGGATTTTTCTTCCGGACCGGAAAAACCCCGTGAGATTTCTCATGGGACTGCCAGGGAGAGTACTCCGGTAAGTACTCCGGTTCCCGTGACGACGGAGAAGACATCCCCCGATAAGGCGGTTACGGAGAAATCCGTAGACAGGGAAATCATTAACGGAGAGCAGAACCCTGAGGCAACCACAGCAGGGGAAAGGACGGTTCCCGCTCAGGACAGGGATAGTTCCGGAGAAAATGTTGAAACGGCCGTTGAAATAGAGCCTACAGCTGTTGTGGAGAAGGAACCGGAGGCAAAGACCGTAAGAGTGGATTTTACCCGTCTATCCCCCGATGATCTTATTCTCCACTTCACGCCCAACAGTGCGGTCATTGACGGTCACGCGGAAAAATCTCTTACCAATATCCTGAGTTTTCTCTTGGAATATCCCCGGTTAAGTGTTAAAATTACCGGTCACTGCGCTATCGCCGGAACGGAGGCGGGACGGAGGGAAATCTCCGTGCTAAGGGCTCAGAATGTCTATTCCTGGCTGACTGACAGGGGATGGCAACCGGAGACGTCCCCCCTCGTTACGGGTGAGGCGGGGGATCATCCCCTGACCCGGGATCCGGAAAAGCAGGACATTAACCGTCGGGTAGAGATAACTCTGTCCGAATAGAGGAGAGAGATTTACTTGGGTATCTATAACAATATTCCCCTGATGGCAAGCTTTGCCGCCCTTATCCTGGCGCAGGTTCTCAAGGTCATTGTGGTTCTCATATTTGATAAAAGAATAGAGATGTATCGTCTGAGCAGTACCGGCGGCATGCCCTCGTCCCATTCCGCCTCCGTATCGGCGCTGGCCTCCTCCATCGGTTATATCTACGGGGTGGAGTCTCCCTATTTCGCCATATCCGCCGTATTCGGCATTATCGTCATTTACGATTCCATCGGCATAAGGAGGGCGGCGGGAAAGCATGCGGAGATTCTCAACTCCCTGGTGGAAGAATTTTCCCATCTCTGGGACGAGGGGGACAAACCAAAGGCCCTGAAAACCCTGCTGGGACATACCTATCCCCAGACCGCAGTGGGAACCCTTCTGGGTGTCTTCGTGGGAATAGGAGCCTGCCGGGTCAATATATTGTGAATTATTTCACAAGCCGGGATGGCATTTTTCCCCTTTCCTGCCTATAGTAGATTTTATCAAGAGAATAACTGCGAAGGAGGCTGGTTATGGCCAGAAAGATTAATTTTTATGCGGGTCCTTCCGTACTGCCCGTGGAAGTACTGGAAGAACTGGGTAAAGAAATGGTTGATTTCAAGGGCAGCGGACTTTCCCTTGTCGAAACAAGCCACCGTTCGGCCATTTACGATGAGGTTCATAACAACGCCCTTTCCCTCTTCCGGGAACTCCTGAAGGTCCCGGAAAACTACAGGATTCTCTTCCTGCAGGGGGGCGCGACGCTGCAGTTTACCATGGTCCCCATGAATCTGATGGGGAACGGGGGTACCTGCGATTTTACCAACACCGGCGCCTGGGCCAAAAAGGCTATGGCCGATGCGAAGAAGATCGGCAGGGTGAACGTCGTTTATGACGGATCGGCTGAGAATTTCATGACCCTTCCCGATGTGTCGACGGTTAAACCCACGGCGGGATCCTCCTACCTGCACATCACCAGCAACGAAACCATCGGAGGGGTGCAGTGGAAGGAGTTCCCCGATACGGGTGATGTCCCCCTGGTGGCCGATATGTCCTCCGACATTCTCTGCCGTCCATTGGATGTGAATCAGTTCGGTCTTATCTATGCGGGAGCTCAGAAGAACATCGGCCCCTCCGGTCTGGCCGTTGTCATCATCAGGGAGGATCTGCTGGAGAGGCAGGCGGACAATCTCACCGCCTATATGGCCTATAAAACCCATGCGGGCGAGGATTCCCTCTACAATACTCCCGGCGTCTTCCCCATCTGGGCCACCGAGCTGGTTCTCAAGAGAATGAAAAGGCTGGGCGGACTGGAATATTTCGATAAAATCAATAAGGAAAAGGCGGAGGTCCTTTACCAGGTAGTGGCCCAGTACGGCGATTTTTACAAGTGCCCCGTGGATCCCCGGTACAGATCTGTCATGAATGTGGTCTTCACCACTCCCAGCGAGGAGCTGGACAAGGCCTTCGTCTCCGGCGCCACGGCGAAGGGGATGCTCGGTTTGAAGGGTCACAGGAGCGTGGGCGGTTGCCGGGCGTCGATTTACAACGCCATGCCCCGGGAGGGTGTAGAGGCCCTCGCCGCTTATATGGAAGATTTCGCCAGGGAAAACGGCTAGATGGATATCAGGGAGAAACTTGCCTCTGTTGGCCTAGGGCTGCCCCGGATTCTTATCCCCGATGAATCGATTGACAAGGGGAAATGGTCGGTGGTGGCCTGTGATCAGTTCACATCGGACAAATCCTATTGGAGGGATGTGGAAACCCTGATCGGTGATGCTCCGTCCGCCCGGAAAATCATTCTTCCCGAAGTCTATCTGGAAGAGATTGACCGGGACGGGGAGAGGGACCGGATCAACCGGACCATGAAGGAGTATCTGGAATCGGGTGTATTCCGGCAGCTGCCCCCGGGCTTCGTCTATGTGGAGAGGAGTACCCCCCATGTGAACCGCAGGCAGGGGCTTGTGGTGGCCCTGGATCTGGAGATGTACGATTTTCACAGGGGGACGACTTCCCCCATCCGTCCCACCGAGGCAACGGTCCTTGACAGGCTTCCCGCCCGTATAGACGTGAGAAGGAATGCGGTTCTGGACCTGCCCCATATTCTGGTTCTGTTCGATGATCCGGGGAACCGGGTCTTTTCCCTGCTGGAAGAGGAAAAATCCTCCCTGCCCGGTCTCTATGATTTCGACCTTATGAAAAGGGGAGGCCGTATAGCCGGCTATCAGGTCTCCGATGAATCCCTGCTGGAACGGATCGCCACCCTGTTCGACGGGATGAGGGAGGAGAACCCCCTGCTTTTCGCCATAGGGGACGGCAATCACTCCCTGGCTTCGGCCAAGGAGGTTTGGCGGGAACTGAAGGAGAAGGGAGCTTCCCCGGATCATCCCGCCCGGTATGCCCTGGTGGAACTGGAGAACATTCACGATCCGGGGCTGGTTTTTGAACCCATCCACCGGGTCCTCTTCAACCTGAAGGACGACTCCTTCTTTGAAGGACTGACCGCCATTCCCGGCTCCACCGTAAAGGAGCTTCCCCACGTGGACGCCCTGAAAAAAAGAATGGGGGAGGAGGGATTCATAGGAATCACCTGGAAGGGAAAGACCTACGGGGTAACCCTGCCCGGAGACAGGGACGAGCTGGAAGCGGAGCGGCTCCATGCCTTTCTGGATCCCTGGCTGGAGAGGAGCGGCGTTACGGTCGACTACATTCACGGGGACGACGCCTACACCGCCCTGGCATCCCGTGAGGGCAACTGCGGCATCTATCTTCCCGCCATTGACAAGAACGCCTTCTTCGGCCTTGTGGACAGAAAGGGCTCCATGCCGCGGAAAACCTTCTCCCTGGGAGAGGCGGAGGAGAAGCGTTACTACCTGGAAGCGGCCCGGCTGATTCCCTAGGAGAGGGGCCTGTGCTGTGATCTTCTGAACTCCTTTTCCCTTTCCGGAAGGAGATTCAGGAGATCATCGCTGGCGCACCACGAAAAAAAGCGGGAGATAATGTAATCGGCCGCCCTTTCCGAAGGATGGCACATGTCATCGCCGTACCAGCGGTAATCCCTCAATTCATCCATCATGATTTCATAGGAGGGGAAGTAGTGAATCCAATCCCTGTTCTCCTCCAGCTCCGCGCAGAGGCAGCGGAGGATAGCCTTGGACAGGGAGTTTTCCCTGCCGTCATCCCGGAGATGTCGGACAGGACTGAGAGTCAGGATGACCTTGAGACCGGGATTTGCCTCCTTCCAGCGGTCCAGGGACCTACCCAGCGTGCCCGTTCCCTCTTCCCCGTCAATTCTACTGTAAAGGACTCTCTCGAAGAGGCGATTATCCCTCCTGTGGCAGTTATTGACTGTGAGCCGATTCTCCTTCAGCCGGTAGACCCAGGCGGTCCCCAGGGTCAGAATCAGATAGTCCGTCTTACCCAGTTCCCGGCTGCCCCGTTCCAGGAGGGCTTGAAAATGCCGCTGTGCCGTGGATGGATCATCCTCCCGCCCCTTGACGCAGCGGGAAGAGTGAAAGGCGTAATGGCGCCACAGATCCATATGATAGAAGGGCTCCCCCTCCAGTGCCCCGGCAAGAAGAAGCCC
>QKAI01000173.1 GCA_003246505.1 Spirochaetaceae bacterium
TAGAATTGAGAATTGAGAATTGAGAATTGAGAATTGAGAATATTACTGTTCCTGTTAATTCTACATTCTACATTCTACATTAATCTGCTAAAATAAATCTGAATGATTCGTCCCTTATTTCTAAGCATACTACTGTTCTCACTCACTCCCCTTACCGGTTACACCCCTCCGGAATCCCTGTCGGGAAATATCAAGTCCATCCGTACCTACAAGGTCCTGCTCCGGGACATTCCCGCCGGCACTTTGGAGGAGCCCTGGCTGCCCAATATCGATTACGACGAAGAGGGGAGGCCCGTGACCCAGCGGTACTACGACATGGGCCAGGAGTACCGGCGCCATGAATTCCGCTACGAAACCGACGGCCAGGGCCGGGAGAGAACCGTCTGGGTCACCTATTACCGGACGCCGGACCTGCGCCCCCCCTTCGAGCGCCTGGCCGGATACGAGCATTGGTATACTCTTAGGGAAGGGGACGAGTCGGATTCGGCGGAGACCCGTTTCGAGACCGTGCAGAACCATCCGGTCAAATCGGTCTACCGCTATTACGACGGGGAGGGGCGCCTGGTCCATGAAACGGATACGATGGGGGATCTGGAGATCGCCATCAGCTTCGACGGCAGCGGGAATCTGATCGGGAAGAGGGGCTACCGGGGGGAGAAGACTTTCTGGGAGGACCGGTACTTCTATGACGGGGAGGGGCGGCTCCTGACGGTGATCCAGTCGGATCTGAACAATCGGCTTTACGAACGGGGGGAATACCTCTACGAAGAGGGGCGCCTCACCTTTACCAAGTATATTCTGGACAAACCGGTAACCCCCGACAGAACCGATCGGGGGCCCTTGGGATCACCGGTCTTCCAGAGCATCAAGGAGTACGACGGGAAAAACCGCCTGACCCGGCTCCGCAATTACAACTGGAACGGTCCGACCGGCTTCCTCCTGACCCAGGAGCAGCTCTACTCCTACGACGATAGGGACCGCCTGACCTCCGTGGAGGAACCGAACAGCAAAGAAACCTGGATCCTGACCTATGACTCCCAAAACAACTGGATCACCCTGACATACCGGGACAGGCTCAACAATCCCGACACCCCCCTAACCTGGCGCCGCGAAATCACCTACTATCAACCCGTAACCACTAACCCGTAACCGCTAACCTACTTAACCCCCGCCTGGATGATATGCTCCCCCTGTCGGATCCGCTCCAGCACCTCCGCCGAGGGTTCGCTGTCCAGCTTGAGGGTGCACACCGCCGCCTTGCCCCCGGAGAAAATGCTGTTTTCCATCTCCTCGATGTTGATCTGGGCGCTGCGCAACTCATTCAGAACCGCCGCCAGAACGCCCACCCGGTTATAGTGGCGGATCACCAGATTGATGACCCCGGCGCTCTTGTCCTGATGGTTGACCAGATTCAGGGGTTTTCCTGTCTCCCTGTAGGCCCTGACGATGTTCACCACCTCGTCGGCTATGGCGTCGGAGGCCTGCTCCGTGGAGGCACCTATATGGTGGGTCCCGGTAATCATCTCCGCCAGCTCCCGGTCCTCAAAGGCGCCGTCCCCCCCGGCCGGTTCGTTTTCGTACACGTCCAGGGCCGCCTTGATGCCCCGGGTCCGGATCACGTCCTTCAGGACCTCCGTGTCCACCACCTCGCCCCGGGAGGTATTGATGAAGATGGCCCCCTCCTTCAGGGACTCCAGAATCTCCCTGCCGATGAAATGCTTCGTATCGGAACCCGCCGCGATGTGGACGGAAAGGACATCCGCCATCCGGGCCGCCTCCTCCGGGGTGGCGCAGTAGGTCACGTCCCACTCCTCCGCCTTTTCCGGGGTCAGGCTCCGGGACCAGGCCGCCGTCTCCATGCCCATGGCCCGGGCGATTTCCGCGGTCTTCCTGCCGATGGAACCCATGCCGATGATGGAGAGGGTCCGCCCCCTGAGGCCGTTCGCTTTCCCGTAGAGTTTCTTGTTCCAGACCCCGTTCCTGAGATCCGCCGTTCCGTCGGCGATGCGCCGGTCCGCGGCGATCATCAGGCCGACGGCCAGTTCCGCCACCGCGTCTGCGTTCTTGCCCGGGCAGTTGGCCACGTGGATGCCCCGCAGGGACGCCTCCAGCAGGTCTATCGTATTCACCCCCGCTCCGGCCCGGATGATGAGGGAGAGGTTCGTTCCCCTGCTAATCGTCTGGGCGGTCACCTTGGTGGACCGGACGATGAGCACCTCCCCGTCGCCGATGGCTTCGGGCAGCTTCTCCGCGGTCAATCCCGGTTCAAAAACGACTTCCGCCCCCAGGGACTTAAGATCCGCCACCGCCCTATCGGACAACTTATCGGCTATCAAGACTTTCATAATAAAATCATAATCCCGAAACCGGGGGAAGTAAAGCAGAAAGTATTCGCCTAAGCGCCCTCCGGCTCCCCGCTTCTCCAGCCGCTGGGGGTCATGCCCGTCAGGTCCTGAAAGACCTTATTGAAGGTCGTTTTTGAATTGAATCCGCAGTTCATGGCAATGGTGAGGATTCGGCTCTCCCTGTCTTCAAGCAGCTCCCTTTTCGCCGCTTCCACCCGGTAGGTATTCAGGAAGGTATTGAAATTCTGACCGAATTTCGAATTGATGATCTCCGAAAGCTGCTGCCTGCTGATCCTGAGCAGGGCGCTCAGCCTGTCCATGGTCATCTCCGAATCCCTGAAAAGCTGTTCGAGCTCCATGAGGTCGTTGATACGCTCCATGATCCCTTCCACATTCAGGGTCTTCAGCTGGGACCGATTGTACTTGATGGCGCTGCTGCTCTTTCTCATTTTGAAATAAAAATCCGGTTCCCCCATGATCAAAGCCGCCAGGCCAATGAGCAGGGCATTCATGAAGAGCATATTGATTTTATAATGGACCGTGTTTTCCGTGAAATTCGAGATGATAAGGGACAGGGCGAGCAGACCGGAGAGGGACAGGAAGATGAACATCTTTTTGACCTGGGGTTTGGGGCCTGAAAAATAGTAGCGGGTTTTTCTTAAGGCGAGAAGCAGGCAGATCAGCATCCAGAAGAAGATCCCGTAATCCACATAGAGACAGAATCGGCTCAGATAGCCCCAGTTCTGCCTGTCGAGGGGGTAGAGGGAGAGCTTTTCCGCGGGGCTCTGGAGAAAAAAGGGAAAGAAGGCGAGGGTAACGAGAACAAAGGGGATCAGGAATAAAAGATTCCATTTACTGAGGGAGATATGCTCTTCGAAGAGCAGGCGGATGTAGAAGTAGAGAATAAGGGGGAGCAAATAATCTATGGGATAGTTTATATAGAGCAGGGCCGGTGCCAGACCGGCGGTGCCGGGACGGGAAACGGGATCTATGAGGATGCTGATCCCCACGGCCAGAAACAGGGCGGCATGCAGGTAGTGTATCATTTCCCTTTTCCTGTTGGTCATCATCTGGAGCATCGCATAGACGATGCAGAAGAAGCCCCCCGCGGCTATGAAGAAACTGCTTAGTATATTAAAGGAATCCCCTGTATTCACAATGGATGGAATTATATTCCACCGGAGAGGCCGTGTAAACCGGCTACCTTTTTGATCCCGTTGACAGGGTTTCCCAAATCGGGTATTCCATCATCCATGGAATGGATCGACTCTCCCTGCTATCGGTGCGAACCGGTGGCCTGCTGCTCCCATCTGCCCCTGCACTCTTTTACTATCAACAACTGGGAGGAGTGGCTTCGGGGGCGGTCCCTCCTGGATTTTCCCGATATGCGCCTGGGCCTGCGCAGCGACGGGGAATTCCGGGTCTATCTGGGCCGGACATGCCCCTTCCTGACGGAGGAACGACGCTGCCTTCTCCACGATACGCCCCGCCAGTCGCGGATCTGCCGCACCTACAGTCCCCATACCTGCTGGTATAAGAGGGCCTTCCGCCCCGAGGGCTCCGATCTTCTCATCCTTCTAGACAGGGCTCGCTGCGCCGCCCTGGAAAGGTCCATTCTCTGGGGGGAGGGGGGAGAGATCTGCCGGGTGCCTGACTGGGAGGATATGAAAGGTCTGACCGCAATCCATCCCCTTTCCATCCGCCCCTTCCGGGAAAGGACCCTTCCAGGACCGGATACGCCCGCCGCCCTTCTCGTGCCCCCCGGGGAGCCCCGGAAGGGGGAGCACTGGGATCTGGTCCGGTTCCGCCTGGGATTTCCCGGGGTATTTCTGGTCCGGGCCGGAGAGGGGCTTCCCTGGGCCTTCCTGATCTCCGCCGACGGTTTGAGGCCCACGCCGGAACGGCTGGCTGCGGGGGGGTGGTCCGATCCT
>QKAI01000189.1 GCA_003246505.1 Spirochaetaceae bacterium
GTTTATAGGAAATCGAGGATCGTCGCCATTGAAAGACTTTCTGGTTTTTGAGGGAATCTCCAAATCCTTTGGGGATATTTCCGTTGTTAATGATTTGAATTTAACCGTAAACCAGGGAGAAGTCTTCAGCCTCCTTGGCCCCTCGGGATGCGGGAAGACCACCCTGCTGAGGATCTGCGCGGGCCTGGAAAATCCCGACAGGGGACGTATCATCCTGAACGGCCGGGACATTACCGCTCTTCCCGCCACAAAACGTCCCGTCAATACGGTATTCCAGAATTACGCCCTCTTCCCCCACATGACCATAAGAAAGAACATCGCCTTCTCCCTGACCGTCTCCCGCACCGACAAGAGAACCATAGAGCGGGAAGTGGACCGGGTTCTTGATCTTTTCCAGATCACCGACCAGGCGGACAAAATCCCCGCGGAACTTTCCGGCGGCCAGAAACAGCGGGTGGCCATAGCCCGGGCCATCATCAACAAGCCCCTCCTCCTGCTGCTGGACGAGCCCCTGGCCGCCCTGGATCTGAAGCTTCGCCAGAAAATGCTCATAGAACTGGACAACATCCACGACGAGGTGGGCATCACCTTCCTCTACGTCACCCACGACCAGGGGGAGGCCATGAGCCTTTCCGACCATATCGCCGTCATGAACGGGGGCAAGATCGAGCAGACCGGCACCCCTGTTCAGATCTACGAAAGCCCCAAATCGAGCTTCACCGCCGCCTTTATCGGGGATACGAACTTCCTGGAGGGGACGGTCAAATCCCAGTCGGAGGACGGGAAATACTCCACCCTGGAAATTAATGGCCTCCCGGATATCCTCTGTTACAACGATCAGCCCCGCCAGGAGAAGGACCTGGTCTATCTCTCGGTCCGGCCGGAGAAGATCCGTATCTCCCGCAATGGGATAACCCCGGAGAGCGGGGCCAACGTGGTTCAGGGCATCGTGGAGGATCTTGTCTATCTGGGCCACCAGACCAAGTACTGGGTCCGCTGCGGGGAGTGGCTCCTCATGGCGGCGGTCTCCCACACCCATTTCATGGAGGATGAGAAGACCGTGGCCAAAGAGGATCCCCTCTGGCTCTCCTGGCACGGGGACGACGGGTTCATGCTCCACAAGTACCGGGAGATCGACGAGGCCATGCTCACCAATCCGGACATAGAAGTGGAGAACGATGTCGAACCGGAGGCCGGAACGTGAAGAGCAGGGAAGCCCTCTTAACCCTGCCCTCCCTTCTCTGGCTGATTCTGCTGTTTCTCATCCCCTCCTTCCTCATTACCCTGATCAGCTTCAAAGCGGTGGATATGTACGGGGAGATCATGAAGACCTGGACGGTCAAGGCTTACGCCGAACTCAACCTGGTTTCATACGGCCCGGTTATAATCCGGACCCTGCGCCTGAGCGTGCTGACCACGGCCATCTGCCTGCTCATTGGACTCCCCTCCTCCTACGCCATGGCCCGGATGGACTGGAGGACCCAGCCTTCTCCTCATCCTCCCCTTCTGGACCAATTTCCTCATTCGCATCTACGCCTGGAAGGTGATTCTCCACCCCGACGGATTCCTCAAAACGGCCCTGGTATTTCTGGGAATCGTCGCCCCCGACACCACCCTGCTCTACCATGAGGGCTCGGTCCTTCTGGTTCTGGTGTACGCCTACCTGCCCTTCGCCGTACTCCCCCTCTACAGCGCCGCGGCCAAGTTCGATTTTTCCCTCCTGGAGGCGGGCCGGGATCTGGGCGCCGGGATGTGGCAGCAGATTTTCCGGATCTACCTGCCCGGCATACGGGCGGGCATCGTCAACGCGATGCTCATCGTCTTCATCCCCGCCCTGGGAAGCTACGTCATCCCGGAGATAGTGGGGGGCCCCTCCAGCGAGATGCTGGGGAACAAGATCGCCCACCGGGTCTTCATAGACAGGAATCTGCCCAAGGCGGCGGCCCTCTCCTCCATCCTGCTCATGTTCATCCTTCTGCCCACGGTCATCTCCCTCTTCAACCGGTCGGGGAACAAGAAAGAGGTGGAGCTCCTGTGAAAAAGCCCGGTCTTCCCAAGGTCATTCTCTACGCCACCTTCGTGTTCCTCTACATACCCCTGATCATCCTGATCATCAACTCCTTCAACGCCTCCCGGTTCTCCGCGGTGTGGGAGGGGTTCTCCCTCAAGTGGTATACGAAGCTTTTCCACGACAGGAGCATCGCCCGGTCCTTCACCAACACGGTGATCGTCACCTTCAGCTCCGTCACCCTGTCCACCGTCCTGGGCTCCCTGGCGGGGGTGGTCATAGCCCGGTACGAATCGCGCCTTCAGAAGGCCCACGCCGCCCTGTTAAGGCTGCCCCTCATGATGCCGGACATTCTCATGGGAATCGGCCTGCTCTTCTTCTTCATCACCCTCAAGATCCCCCTGGGCCTTTTCACCATCATACTGGGCCATGTGACCTTCACCATGAGTTACGTGGCTTCCACCGTGAGGGCCCAGTTCCAGAATTTCGATTACGCCGTGGTGGAAGCCGCCCAGGATCTGGGCGCCGGCTGGTGGGACACCTTCATAAGGATCTACCTGCCCCTTCTCGCCCCGGGCATCCTGTCCGGGGCCATGCTGGCCATGACCCTCTCCGTGGACGATTTCGTGATCACCTTCTTCATCTCCGGGCCCGGATCGTCCACCCTGCCCGTGCAGATCTACAGCATGATCCGCTTCGGCACGCCCCCGGTGATTAACGCCCTCTCTACCATACTCATATCCGTAACGTTCACGTTACTACTGATTTATCAACGCTTTTCAAGGAGATCTATGAAATGAAAAGAAATTTACTTTGGCTCGCGGTTCTCGCTGCTGCCGCGGTCCTGTTATTTGGCGGATGTTCCTCAAAGGAGAAGGAAACTCTATTTCTGTACAACTGGTGCGACTTTCTGGACGACAGCCTCCTGACCCAGTTCACCGAGGAGACGGGCATTCAGGTCGTGACCGATTATTTTGACACGAACGAGACCATGTTCGCCAAAATGCAGGCCGGCGCCGACGGTTACGACATCATCATCCCCAGCGCCTACATGGTGGAGATCATGCACAACAGCGGGATGCTCACCGAGCTGGACCACTCCAAGATTCCCAATCTGTCCAACCTGGATCCGGAATTCGTCAAGCTGGCCCTGGACAACAAAAGCCAGTACAGCGTCCTCTATACGGTGAGCACCACGGGCATCGGCATCCTCAAGTCCCAGCTGGGCGATCTGGACGAGATATCCTGGGACATCTTCGGGGACAGCCGCTACACCGGGCGCATGACCATGCTCAACGACATGCGGGAAGCCCTGGGCGCCGCCCTGAAGTACGGCGGCCACTCCCTTAACTCCACCGACGAGAAGGAACTGGCCCAGGCCCGGGACCAGCTGATAGCCTGGAAGAAAAACCTGGCCAAATGGGACAGCGAGCTCTACAAGAACGGCCTGGCCAGCCGGGAATTCTCCGTCTCCCACGGCTACTCCGGCGTGGTGCTCCAGGCCCAGCAGGAGAACGACGACGTGAAGTACATGCTCCCCAAGGAGGGCGTCGCCCTGAACGTGGAGTGCATGGTTATTCCCAAGAGCGCCCCCCATCCGGAGGCGGCCTACAGGTTCATCGATTTCATGCTCGGAGCGGAGGAAGCGGCCAAGAACACCACCTTCATCTGCTACCTGGCCCCGGTCAAGCCCTCCTACGCCCTGCTCGACGAGTCGGTCCTGAACGACCCGGCCATCTTCATTCCCAAAGAGACCATCGCCAAGGCGGAAGTGTATAAGGATCCGGGCGAAGCCAACGCTCTCTACAGCAAAATGTGGGAAGAGGTCAAGGACGCCCAGGTCCAGTAGGATTCAGGCGCTTTTCCCCGTCCCCGCGGCAAGGGCATCACCGGTTTCTATGAGGCGGTGATGCCCTTTTCTATTAACGGCGCCCTTGCTTCTTACGGCTATCATGGTATAATGGAATGTTAAGGATGATAGACCTAGGAGGATTTTATGACCTATCGGGCATTCCTTGACGGAAAGTCACAAATCACCGCCGATCTGGCGGCCGTTGCCATGGGCCGCCGGCCGGGCGATCTCATCATTAAGAATATCCGACTGGTAAATGTAATCCTGGGACGGGTGGAAGAGAATATGGACCTGGTCGCCTTCGGGGGTATCATCGCCTTCATCGGCGATGCGTCGTCCCTGCCCGCGGGAGGAAACACCCGTGTCGTTGACGGGGAGGGGCGCTACCTGCTCCCCGGGCTCATCGACAGCCATATGCACGTGGAAAGCTCCATGGTGGACCCGGTCTCCTTCGCCGCCGCGGTTCTCCCCCAGGGCACCACAACCATCTGCCCCGATATCCACGAAATGACCAATGTGCTGGGCCTGAGGGCGGTGGAACTCTTCCATGAAAAGACGAAGGATCTCCCCCTGAACGTGCTCACCGCCATGCCCGTCTGCGTTCCCTCCCTGCCCGGGATGGAGGACGGGGGCGCCGAGATCGACGCGGCGCAGGTACGGGAAGCCTACGGGAAGGGCTGGGCCGCCCTGCAGGGGGAGCAGATGAACTTCCCCGGGGTCATTTTCGGGGATCCGGCGGTCCATGCCATCGGGGCGGAGGCGCTCCGGGCGGACCGGGTCATGACCGGGCACTACTCCTCCCCGGACACGGCGGGGGGGCTAAACGCCTTCATCGCCTCGGGGATGACCGCCTGCCATGAGAGCACCACCGCCGGGGAGGCCCTGGCCAAGGCCTCCCGGGGCATGAACGTGCAGATGCGCTACGGTTCGGCCTGGCTGGACCTGCCCAATCTGGTACCGGCGATTCTGGAGAACCCGGAGATGGACACCCGTTATTTCACCCTGGTCACTGACGACGTGACCCCCCGGACGATCACCCGGGACGGCCACCTGGTCCGGGTACTGCGGGAGGCGGTCCGCCTGGGAATCCCCCCCCTCAGGGCCATTCAGATGGTCACCATAAATGCCTCCCAGCTTCTGGGCCTGGACCGCTGGATAGGCGTTCTGGCTCCGGGCAGGGCGGCGGATATGATCCTGGTGGACAACCTGTCCGACTTTAACGTGGAAGGGGTTTACACCGCCGGCGAGCTGCGGGCGGACAGGGGCCGGCTGGTCAGTGAGATGCCCCGGCCCTCCTATCCGGACTGGGCCCTCAAATCCCTGCACCTCTCACCCCTTTCCCCGGAGGACTTCAGGATACCCGCGCCCGCCGGGACAGGGGATATCCCCCTGGGGGTCCGGGTGATAGAGCTGGTGGAGGGGATGGTCTTCACCCGGGAAAAATCCGCCCTCCTGCTGCCCCGGCAGGGGACGGTCTACCCCGATTCCTCCCTGGACCTGGCCCAGGTCTCCCTTTTCTACCGGCACGACAAGCCTATCCCCGAAAAGCATCGCCGTTCCAGCGGTTTCGTCTCGGGCCTGAAGCTTCATCCCGGAACGGCCTATGCCTCCACCGTATCCCACGACTGTCACAACCTGCTGGTCCTGGGAACTGACCATGGGGCCATGGCCCTGGCGGCCAACACCCTCATCGCTTCCGGGGGGGGGCTGGCCGTGGTTAAGGAAGGACAGGTTCTGGCCCATCTCCCTCTGCCCTTTGCGGGCCTCATGAGCCTGGATGGGGCGGAGGAAGCGGCGGAAAAGCTGGCCTCCGTGGAGGGGGCCCTGAGGGAAGCGGGCTGCCCCTGGGAGTCGGCGGAGATGACCTGCCCGAGCTCCATCTCTCCAACAGAGGGTTGGTCCGGCTGAAGGACGGGAAGCCGCCGGAATTCGTAGATCTTTTTGTAAAATGATCTTACCTTTCCTTGATTCCCCGAAAGAATGATCCGAGAATAGGGAGATGGACAGTTTTTCCCTCCTGATAGCTCTCTACCTCGTGCTTGCGGTCAATACGTTCTTTTCCTTTACCATAACTGGCATGGAAAGAATGACCGTCCTGCGCTGGAGAATCTCCTCTATCAGCCTCCTCCTGGGATTCCTGCTCCTTATCCTTCAGGGGAGGAGTTCCCCCCTTATCTCCATCCTGGTCAGCAATTATTTTATCCTTCTGGGGTTTCTGCTTCAGATGAGAACAGCTATGCTGTTCGATAAGCCCCAGAGCAGGACGGGAGTGGGCTTTCCCATCGCCCTTACGGGGATCTACGTCCTGTATTTCC
>QKAI01000523.1 GCA_003246505.1 Spirochaetaceae bacterium
GGCGATTATCCCTCCTGTGGCAGTTATTGACTGTGAGCCGGTTCTCCTTCAGCCGGTAGACCCAGGCGGTCCCCAGGGTCAGAATCAGATAGTCCGTCTTCCCCAGTTCCCGGCTGCCCCGTTCCAGGAGGGCTTGAAAATGCCGCTGCGCCGTGGATGGATCATCCTCCCGCCCCTTGACGCAGCGGGAAGAGTGAAAGGCATAATGGCGCCACAGATCCATATGATAGAAGGGCTCCCCCTCCAGTGTCCCGGTAAGGAGATGCCCCAGGGAATGTCCCATGGAAAGGGGATTGTAGATCAGGCCGAAGGGGGAGGGGGCGCAGGGAAGGCGGTATCTGGCGTATCTTCTTTCCAGTTCCTCGGCGAAACAGGATCCCATGAACATGACCGGGTCATCGGGATGGAGTCGGAACGGGGCCCGGGGAAACAGTATGGGCGTATGTCCTTTTTCCCAGAATGAGGATGCCACCGGTCAGAGCCCCAGGATAAGCCGGGCTATTTCGAAGTAGATGGTCAGTCCGCTCACGTCGATCAGGGTGGACATGAGAGGTCCCGCCGCCACGGTCGGGTCCAGCCCGATCCGGTGTATCACCATGGGGACAACGCATCCCAGAATCGTAGAAAAGATCACCACCCCGCTCAGGGCGACGGACACGGTGACAGCCTGGATGAATGCAATCCCCGGGGGCAGAAAATAACTGCGGAGAAGTATAACCGCCCCCGTGGCCAGCCCTATGAGAATGGCTACGAAGAATTCCTTGAAAATGACCTTGCCCAGATCCTTGAAGCGGAGCTCCCCCATGGCCAGACCGCGGATCATCAGGGTGGAGGACTGGGTGCCCGTATTGCCGCCTGTCTGGGTTATGACCGGTATGAACAGGGTGAGGAAAAGGGCGTGAACTGTAAGGCCCTGGTAGCCGTTGAGCACATTCGTGGTTATGGTTCCCGTGATGAGAAGAATGATAAGCCAGGGAAGTCTCTTCCAGACTAGGGCGAATACGGAGGATTCCAGATAGGTATCCGTATTGCCGCCCATGGCTCCCATCTTATAGATATCCTCGGTCTGTTCCTCCCGGATAACATCGATGACGTCGTCGTAGGTGACGATACCCAGGAGCCGGTGCTGGCTGTCCACAACGGGTACGGCAAGGAATTCATTATCCTCCAGGACATGGGCCACCTCTTCCTGGTCCGTATTGTCCATAACGTAGATGACGTTCCTCTCCATGAGGTCCCCGATCTTTTCGCTGTTCTCCGCGGAAAGGAGCTGCCGTAGGGAGATCACTCCGATGAGCCGTTTGAAGCCGTCCACCACGTAGAGGTAGTAGATGGTTTCGAGCTTATCCGCCATATCCCGGCGAACGAAATTGATGGCCTGCTCCACCTTGATCTCCGCCCTCAGCGCCCCGTACCGGGGGGTCATGATGCCGGCGGCGTCGTCTTCGTCATAGCGGAGGAGGAATTCGATCTCCCTGCGCGACTCCGGGGTGAGGCTCGCCCAGAGGGACTCCCTCACATCGGCGGAAACGGACTGGATAAGGTCGGCCAGGTCGTCCGGTTCCATGTAGAGGAGCAGATCCTTGGTCAGCTGTTCCGAAAGGCTTTCCAGTAGCTTCTCCTGCTCCCCGTGGGTCAGGTTGGCCATCAGGTCGGAGCGGACATTCTGATCCAGCATGAGAAAGAGCTGTATGGCCCCCTCCCCGCTGAGGGAGTCCCAGAGCGACTCCAGATCGGCCAGGGAAAGCTCCTTGAGGGACTGGGCGAACTCCCGGTTTTTCATGGGATCGTCCAGGTATTCACTGAGATTTTCCAGTAGCTTCTCCATAGATCCCTCCCTTTTGTTCTACCAGCGCCCGACCCGCAGGACTTCCGGTTCCAGATTCAGGCCGGTTTTTTCCCTGACCCGGTTCTGTATGTCGATAATCAGTTCGGAAATATCCCGGGAGGTGGCACTCCCCGTGTTGATAAAAATATTGCCATGCCAGGGCGCGACCGATGCGCCCCCCCGGGAAAGCCCTTTCAAACCGCATTCGTCGATAATCTGCCCCGCCGGTCTTCCGTGGGAACGGTCGTTCTTAAAGGTGGAACCGGCGGAGGGGGCTTTGAAATGGCCTTTCTCCAACCTATTGAGGGCGATGCGTCCCATCTCTTCCTGCATTTTCTCCCGGTTTCCCGGCTTGAGGGAGAAGGCTCCCCGCAATATAAGGGATTCGTCCCCCTGGAAGGGAGATTTCTTATAGCCCCAGTCCTTGGCACTGAAGGGAATCCTCTCTACCCGGTCATGGGAAGTCAGAACTTCGGCCCACTCAAGAACGTCGGAGATCTCATAACCGTAACATCGGGCGTTCATATAGAGGGCGCCCCCCACGGAACCGGGAAGCCGGCTCAGGAATTCCAGTCCCGAGAGAGATTCGGAGAGGGCCGCCTTAACCATCTCGTTCACGTCCAGACCGGCATCGCAGATAAGGGTATTCCCGTCACGCTGAATGGCATTGAGGGCTTCCATGGAGAGGGTTACGCCGGAGATTCCTTCGTCGGCCACCAGAATATTGGCGCCGCCCCCCAGAACAAACAGGGGTATCCCCCTTTCCCGGCAGATTTTCCTGGCGATTTGAATATCGTGCAGATGGCGGGGAATCAGGAAGATCTCCGCATTGCCCCCGGTTTTAAAGGTACAGTGATTCCCCATCGGTTCATCCAGGAGAATCTGTCCGGAAAAGGGACTGTTGATAAAAAAATCGGCGGGCCTCTTCACGGGCCCATCATAACGTCGATCGGGCTCCTCGTCAATCCGGTCCCCCATTAAGCAGGGCGGTGACCTGGGGGTAACGGGCCAGGGCCTCCCTGCCGGCTCCGTCCAGTTCGTAGACGCCTTTGCCGGTTCTGTTGAACCATCCGTAGAAGTTATCCGATAGGATGCGCTGGGTTTTGGCGCCTCCGCCCAGGGCTCTCAGCTCCCGGGGGGAGAGGGGGCCCTTGAGGGAGAGATGCCAGGCCAGTTTGATCGCATCCAGCTTATAGGTTGTGAGCTTTTCCTCATCCGAAGAGGATCCGCCCCTGTTGAATTCGCCGTATCTTCCGTCGATTTCTCTCAGGATCATCTGCCTGCGCCTTGGGGCGAGCCGTTCCGCATAGGGGAGGGGATGCAGGACCGGTTCCACCCGGACCGAACGTTTCAGGAAGCGGACGAGGATGAGTCCCGTCTCCAGCCGCCGGAGGAGATCCTTCATGGAACGGTAATTCGGCGGTACGGTACCGCTCCCCTCCACGGGGATCGCCACATAGACCGCCCCGGTCAGTTTCTTCCTGTCCGCGGCCTGGTAAAGCAGGGCCAGGGAGAACCGGGTTTTGAGCTCCACTATGATAAGGTCATCATCCCGCCTAGCGGTGATATCGCAGTTTTTCACCTCCGAATTCACCTGGTAACCCTGTTTTTCCAGATAACGGGCGACGGGCAGGTAGAGTTCGGTTTCCTTCATGGCCCCATATTATCATGATTCTTTTCCTTTTGCCGTTGAATAAAGTGGCAAAAATCGATATTTTTATAACAGAAATGACACAATGAGCCGGTCCGATCCGGCTTAAGGAGACATATTATGGTAGAGGCCTTAAAGAAGAATAAGTTCTACGGGAAACGTCCCGGACCGGTAGTTCTTTGTATCATGGACGGAGTGGGTTACGGAAAATACAAGGAGGGCGATGCGTTTCAGAACGCGATCACCGACACCCTTGACGAGCTGATGCAGTCCTGTCCCGTGACAAAGCTCAAGGCCCATGGCACCGCCGTGGGTCTTCCCGATGACAGCGACATGGGCAACTCCGAGGTAGGCCACAACGCCATCGGCTGCGGTCGGGTTTTCGCCCAGGGCGCGCGCCTTGTGAACGACTCCATCAAGACGGGGAAGGTTTTCTCCGAGCCGGTCTGGCAGAAACTGGTAAAGAATACGAAGGATAAAAAGTCCACCCTCCATTTCATATCCCTCCTTTCCGACGGGGGCGTCCACTCCCATATCAATCAACTCAAGGGACTCATCGAGCAGGCGAAGAAGGACGGCGTGGGCCGCGTGAGAGTCCATGCCCTGCTGGACGGTCGGGACGTGGGTCCCACCAGCGCTCTGGATTACTTCGATCCCTTCGCCGAGTATCTTTCCGGTCTCTCCGATGACAGCTTCGACGCCTGCATCGCCTCCGGAGGGGGAAGAATGGTCATAACCATGGACCGCTACGGGGCCAACTGGGGCATGGTGGAGATGGGATGGCAGACCCACGTCCTGGGAGAGGGGAGGACTTTCCTCTCTGCCCACGACGCGATCGAAACCCTCCGGGAGGAGACGGGAGCCCTTGACCAGGACCTTCCCCCCTTCGTCATCGAGGACGCTTCGGGCAAACCCGTGGGCGCCATGGCGGACGGGGACAGCGTGATCCTGGCCAATTTCCGGGGTGACCGGGCCATTGAAATATCCATGGCCTTCGACAGTGGAAGCGATTTCGATAAGTTCGACAGGAAATGGGTTCCCAAGGTGGAATACGCCGGCCTTATGGAGTACGACGGGGACCTGCACATTCCCAGGCAGTACCTGGTAAGCCCCCCCGATATCGACAGGACCATGGCGGAATACCTCTGCGCCACAGGGGTAAAGCAGTTCTCCATTTCGGAAACCCAGAAATTCGGCCATGTCACCTACTTCTTCAACGGCAATAAATCGGGAAAATTCTCCGAAAAGCTGGAGGATTACGTGGAAATCCCCAGCGATGTCTGCCCCTTCGAGCAGAGGCCGGCCATGAAGTGCGCCGAAATAACCGACCGGGTTATCGGTGAGATCGCCTCCGGGGATTACAAGCTGATCAAACTGAATTTTCCCAACGGAGACATGGTGGGCCATACGGGAGTCTATCAGGCGGTTGTATGCTCCATGGAAGCCATGGACCTCTCCATCGGACGGATGAAAAAAGCCGTTGAGAAAGCCGGCGGGATTCTCATACTTACCGCTGACCACGGCAATTCGGACGATATGTACGAACATGACAAGAACGGGGATGTGAAGAGAAAGAACGGCAAGATCGTTCCCAAGACCTCCCACTCCCTCAATCCCGTCCCCTGTATCATCTACGATCCCCGCTATGAGGGCGAATACGACAAAGCTCTTAACGAAGGCTTGGGAATCAGCTCCCTGACTTCGACCGTTATGAACCTCATGGGATACGAAGCGCCCGCCGATTACGACAAAAGCATAGTCAATTTTAAATAGAACCGGAATGGCGGCTCCCTTTTTTCGGAGCCGCCATTTCCTTTTTTTCTGCTAATAAAAAAACGATACCCCCTTTTAGTCACCCCATGCCGATAGTTATGAGGGTAGGGAGGGTATTAATTTGTCCATGGGAAAGTTTCAGATCATTGATGTTGACCTGTTTATGGTTTTCCTGCTTATCATCATTATTGGCATAATCCGAATAAAGGGAACGTACATAAGCAATTCAACCGCCCTGTTCCTCCTGCTGGCCTGGAGTACGGTTATTGTTTTAATAGCGGACATGGCTTCCTGGCTCAGCGACGGCTATCGCGGTCCCGGTTCAAGCTATACCCTTACCTATATGGCCGCTTTCTTCCTCTATTTCCTGGAACCCCTTCCCCTCATGTTCTGGCTCTGCTATCTGGATTTTCAGCTCCACGGTTCCATGGAAAGAATCAGGAGCCGCTTTTACTATATTCTCCCTTTTATCATCAGCACCGGAGTTATGATATATTCGCTTTTTACGGATTTTGCTTTTACCGTGGACGATTATAATAATTACCACAGGGAGCGGGGAATGTATCTGGTGGTCCTGATCCATATGGGTATGATAGTATCTTCCTTTATCCTGTTTATCAAAGCCCGGGAACAGGTGAACCGCAGAGTGTTTCATACCACCGTCCTGTTCGGAGGTCTTCCCGTAATAGGCATGGCCCTTCAGAGCGTATTTTACGGGACTTGCCTGATTTGGCCTTCCGTGGCCCTGTCCGTGGCATTTACCTATATCTACCTGGAAACCCAGAAGGAGATCCGCGATTCCCTCACGGGCCTCATTAATCGCCAGCAGTTCATTGATGTTCTTCAGGCGCGGATCGGGGAATACGACAGGAGAGGAGGATTCGCGCTCCTCATGGTGGATATGGACCATTTCAAAAGCATCAACGACAACTATGGGCACAAGGAGGGGGACCGGGCTCTGGAAAGGGTCTCCTGTCTTCTGGGGGGGAAGGTGAAGGGGATAGACCGGCTCGCCCGATACGGGGGCGACGAATTCATGATAATCCTGGAAACGGATAGGGATGACAGGGTGGGGACGATCATAGGGCGTATTGAGGATACTATCGGTGAGGAGAACCGCTTCAGCAGCGCTCCCTACCCCATATCGCTGAGCATCGGGTACAGCCTGTACGAACCCCGCAGGCACAGCTCCCTCGGCGAGCTGATCCATGAGGCGGATATGGCCATGTACGCCGCGAAATCCCGTAAGCACGGTAACAAGACTCTCCCTTGACAGGGGAAAGGTCAAAATGATATTTTTCTAGTCAGAATTTATCAATTTAAACCAATCCAAGGAGTTATCATGTCCGGCCACAGTAAATGGCATACTATTAAGCATAAAAAGGGCGCCATCGACGCCAAGAGAGGGAAAATCTTCACCAAGATCATCAAGGAAATAACCGTTGCCGCCCGTATGGGAGGAGGGGATCCGGAAGCGAACCCCCGGCTCAGGACGGTCCTTCTCAAGGCAAAATCCGCCAATATGCCCAAGGATAACATCGATCGGGCCATCAAGAAAGGTACCGGCGATATGGATGGTGTCGACTACGTGGAACTTCAGTACGAAGCCTATGCTCCCGGCGGAGTCGGCCTTCTCATCGACGCCCTGACGGAGAATAAGAACAGAACCGCCGCCGACGTCCGGTCCATTCTGAATAAGAGCGGCGGTCAGCTTGCCGCTTCCGGCGCCGTATCCTATCAGTTCAACAGAAAGGGTACCATCGTCTATAACGGGGAGAACGTCGATTTCGACGCCCTTTTCGAAGCGGCCCTGGAAGCGGGGGCGGAGGATGTGTCCGAGGACGGCGGGATTATTGAAGTCATGACCGATCCCGGCGCCTTCGGTGATGTCCTGGAAGCGCTCCAGGCGGCGGGTTTTACCGAAGAGGACGCGGAAGTGGCCATGGTGCCCGACAATACGGTCACCCTGGATGATGAGAAAACCGGTAAAGTCCTTCGCCTCATAGAGAGACTGGAGGACTGTGACGACGTTCAGTCCGTCGCTTCCAATCTTGACGTACCCGACGATTTCGAAATGCCCGAATAAATGCGGGTGTTAGGGATAGACCCGGGCCTGGCCTCGGTGGGTTGGGGTATTGTGGAATCGAAGCATAACCGTCTGACCCACGTGGCCCGGGGTACTATTACAACGCCTTCCCGGGATGATACGGGGAGGCGGCTTATATTCATCTACAATGAGATCAAGAGCCTCATAGAGAGGTACGCCCCCGACGAGGCGGCGCTGGAAACTCTTTATTTTGCCAAAAACGCCACCTCCGCCCTTCCCGTAGCCCAGGCCCGGGGCGTTCAGATACTGGCCTGCGCCGATGCGGGGCTGCCCATCGGAGAGTACACCCCCATGGAAATCAAGCAGGCCGTGGTGGGGAACGGCAGGGCCGACAAGCACCAGGTAGAGCACATGGTTTATCTGCTTCTGGGACTGCGGGAAAAGGAAAAGTCCGATCATGCTACCGACGCCCTGGCCGCGGCGGTCTGCCATATAAACAGGGGAGGCGCGTTTTGTGGAATAGTATAAGGGGCATGGTGTCCCATATCGGTGCGGAAGTCTTCTATCTGGAAAACGGCGGTCTGGAGTGGGAGATTGAAGCTTCCTCCTCCACCCTGTCCCGGCTGCCTCGGGACGGGAAGGAGGTGCGTGTCTTCACCTATCTGCAGCATAAGGAAGACATGATGAAGCTCTACGGATTTTCCAGCGCCGCGGAAAAGAAGCTCTTCATAAGTCTGATCGGCGTCAGCGGCGTGGGACCGAAACTGGCCCTTAAGATTCTGTCGGGCATGAAGCCCGATGATTTCATATTTGCCCTGGACAGGGAGGACGCGGACGGTCTGAGCCGCATCCCCGGCCTGGGCATGAAGACAGCCCAGAAGATCATCCTGCAACTGCGGGGAAAGCTCATAAGCGACGATTCGGCTTCCCTGCCTGTGGACGGGGGAGGGGAGCTGGTAGAAGCCCTGGCCGCCATGGGTTTTGATAAGAAGAACGCCGCCCGTTCGGTGGCGAAAATACTAGAAGCCCCGGCGGTGAAGCAGCTGTCCGGAAACGCCCGGGATCAGGAGATCATGAGATTGGCCATTGTTGACCTCAGCTCGGCCGGTTAGGAGGAAAAATGTCCGACTATACGGAGGAAGAGAGAATTCTCGCCCGGGAGGCCCTGGGAGACGAGGAGAACAGGGACAATCTGATTCGCCCCCATTTTCTGGAGGAGTTCCAGGGTCAGGCGGAAGTGAAGGACAATCTGTCCGTGTTCATAACCGCCGCCCGGCAGAGAAAGGACGCCCTGGACCATGTTTTCATCTCCGGACCTCCGGGCCTGGGGAAAACCACCCTGGCGGGTATCATGGCCAACGAGCTGGGGGTCGACTTCAAGGTCACCAGCGCCCCCGCCCTGGATAAGCCTAAGGATCTGGCGGGCCTTTTATCCACCATCCCGGAAAGAACGGTTTTCTTTATCGATGAAATTCACCGGCTCAAACCGGCCATCGAAGAGATGCTCTATATCGCCATGGAGGACTACGCCCTGGACTGGATCATAGGCCAGGGACCGGCGGCACGGAATATCCGCATCCCCATCCCCCCCTTCACCCTTATCGGCGCGACGACGAAGCCGGGCCGGGTTTCAAGCCCCCTGTTCACGCGCTTCGGGATAAACGTGAGAATGAATTATTACAACGAGGAGGAACTGGGCCGCATCGTTGTCAGGACGGCCCATCTCCTTGATATACCGATTGAAAGGGACGGAGCCCTGCTACTGGCAAAATGCTCCCGGGGGACGCCCCGCATCGCCAACCGACTGGTGAAGAGGATGAGGGATTACGCCCAGATAGACGGGGACGGAACCATTACCGGGGAGATCGTGTCCTCCGGGCTCACCCGCCTTAAGATCGACCATCTGGGGCTTGAGGAGATCGACAGGGAGATTCTGCGGACGATCATCCAGAAATATGCCGGGGGCCCGGTGGGTGCGGAAACCCTGGCTATTTCCGTGGGGGAGGGGATCGATTCCCTCGAAGATTTTTACGAGCCCTATCTGATCCAGATGGGATTCATTAAGCGGACCCCCCGGGGTCGTGTGGCAACGCCACTGGCCTATGAACACCTGAGGATAGAAACAAGTGAAGACCAGCGATTTCTCTTTTGAGCTTCCCGAAGAGCTCATAGCCTACCATCCCCCCGAGAAACGGGGGACCTGCCGCCTGATGAAGCTCGACAGGATTGCCCAGACCTACTCCCATCGCGGAATGGCCGATCTCCCCGATCTGATCCCCGAGGGCGCCCTCATGGTGTTCAACAACACCCGGGTGCGCCGGGCCCGCCTGTACGGAGAAAACCGGGAGACCGGTGGTCAGGCGGAGATTCTCTTGCTCAAGGATCTTGAGAACCTGACCCTTTGGGAGTGCCTCATAAGCAAGTCGAAGAAGCAGAAAACCGGCCGTGTGTTCCTTCTGCCCGAGGGAGTGGAGGCTGAAATCGTCGCACAGGAAGAGGAGGGGGTCCGGATCATCAGAACCAGCCGTCCCCTGACCGACGAGTATCTCAGGACGGCAGGGCATATCCCCCTTCCCCCCTATATCAGAAGGATGGATGAAGAGTCGGACGACACCCGTTATCAAACGGTTTACGCCCGGGAGACCGGATCCGTTGCCGCCCCTACGGCGGGCCTGCACTTTACCGAAGAGATACTGGCGAAACTGAACAGGAGGGGTGTGGAAAGGGCCTATGTCACCCTCCATGTGGGCATGGGAACCTTCTCCCCCGTTAGAACCGCGGATCTTCGGGATCATAAAATGCATACCGAATCCTATCATATAGGGGAAGAAACAGCCCGGGCCGTGGAAAAGGCCAAATCGGAGGGCCGTCCAGTCTATGCGGTGGGAACCACCTCGCTCAGAACCCTGGAATCAGCCTGGGTGGGGGATGCCGATGGGGGTCATCTTCTGAGGGGCAGCCACGATACGGACATTTTCATCTATCCCGGGTATGAATTCAAGGTGATACAGGGGTTGTTCACAAACTTCCATACCCCCGAGTCAACCCTGCTGATGCTGGTGAGCGCTTTTTCCGGCAAGGAACTGATCGACCGGGCCTACGCCGCCGCCATTGAGGAAAAATACCGTTTCTTCTCATACGGGGACGCCATGCTTATAGACTGAGGGAGTCACACGTCAGTAGGTGTTCCTGTCCATGGCCTGGAATTTTTCCCTGACCCTCTGGAGCCGGGCCAGTTCCCGGGTTATCACCTCTTCGTAATTCAGGTCACCCTCCTGAATGCGGTAATTCTCATCCTCCCAGTACTGGATGTCATCGAGGTACATCCAGGCGAACTTCCGGTCCGAAGCCTGCAGGGACCACTCTTTGGCTTTAAACCAGAATTCCAGGGCCAGATTGTAGTAGCTCTCCGCCGCATCGAGGCTCTCCAGATTAACGTATTTCCAGGGATAGTTATAGAAGTAGGCATCCCTCTTATCATATTTGGAACCCATCTTCAGATAGCTGTCCACGATAAGCAGGTTCACATGCATATAAAAGAGATAGCGATATTTTTCCCACTGTTTTTCATTTTCAATGCGGGCCAGGGCGTTCAGGGGATTGGCAAAATCCGATCGCAGGGCCATTCCCAGATAGTAGATATTCTCCGCCGAATCCTCTGGATAATAATAGAAGTGCTGATGATAAAGCTCATAGTACTGTTCCGCATAGAGAGTCTGAAAAGAGAAGAGAGGGGAGAGGGGAACGATAAGGGCTGCCAGGAGCAGAAAATACTTCTTCATCTAATCCTTTTATCGGTATGTTCTGCCTTTGACCGTAGTAAATTACAATACTGTAATCATGCTTTCTTTTCTGGAGTGAATCTGATATAATCTGAGTCCCATGAAGGGAATATCTTTATTGTTTTTCCTATTCCTATCGGCCTTCGCTTTGCTCCCTTGCTTTGCCCTGGAAGAGCAGCAGTATCAGGCCCGGATTTATGCGGGGAACAGAAAGGAACCCGCCTGGATCTTCCCCCTTACCCCCGTATCATACGGGGACGTGGAGAAAGGGTTTCTCAAAGTGACAGAACCCTCCGATTATATAATTTATTCCGAAGGGGATGACCAAATACAGGATACCCGCGATCTGTGCGGGTACCGGATTCCCGAGACTGCCGTAACCGAAGGAGACAGGCCCTGATGCTGGAAATGATTCGCGAGAGCTTTACCTACCTCATCCCCCTATTTCTCGTATCCCTTTATCTGCTCGCGCTGATACTGGAGCTCTCCCTCACCCTCAAAAAGAGGGTGATGAGGGAGAATCATTTTTCCCAGATCCTTTATCTCGTTGACAAGGGCCGTATCCAGGAGGCGGCCGAGGCGAGCCGCTCCCTCTCCCAGAAAACTCTACTCAAGGGTTCTATCCGAATATTCCAGAAGAACAGTCCCACCGACAGGGAGGACTATCTCTTCGATATCGCCGTGCGTGAACTGGAGAAGATAAACCGCCGGGTCGGACTTCTCCCTTCCCTGGCGAATATATCCACCCTGCTCGGGCTTCTGGGGACGGTGGCGGGAATGATAAGCGTTTTCTACAAAATGAGGGTGAGCGGAAGTTCCGATCCCTATATCCTGGCCGGGGGAATTTCACAGGCTCTGCTCACCACCGCTGCCGGTCTCATTATCGCTGTTCCGGCCTATCTTTTTCATTTGATCCTTAAAAATCGTGTCCATATTATGGAAGAGCAGCTGGAACTCACCATAGACAGGATTATGAACCTGTACAGGGAGATTCGGGAAGATGCCCGCAAGAAAGCTAGAATGGAAGAAAATTAAGAGCGACGGCGGAGAGAGTACTCCCCTTCTCATAACACCTCTCATTGATATCATGTTCCTCCTCCTCATATTTTTCGTCATGAATACCAGCTTCAGCAAATTAGTGCCCCTGGATATCAATCTTCCCGACAGCGTTGCCCCTTCTGAAAATATTCCGGAGGATCTGACCCTGACCCTTATGAAGGAGAACCGCATCCAATTCCGTGATCGGGAACTGGCCCTTTCTGAGCTATACGACGTCCTGGCCCCAGCCGTTGACCGGGACGGGTCGGACAGTATAATCATCGCCGGCGACGAATCGATCAGTTATGCCTTCCTGGTGAAAGTGATGGATGAAATAGGCCGGTCAGGGGTGAATGACATCACCCTCCTGACGGAGAATCAATAGACCGTGTTTATTCAGGGAAAAAACTTTTTTCTTTCCGCCATTCTCCATTTTATACTTCTCTTTCTCATCATTCTGATCTTCCGAAGACCTCCCTCTTCCCTGCCTCTGCCCCAGGCAAGAAGAACCGTGTCGGTCAGAATCAGCTCCCAAACCGCTCCCCGATCCAATCCCCCTTCCCGGTCCTCATCGGGGGAGAAGGCTATTGGTCCGGTTAAGCCAGCCCTCCCGCCCGTAACGGCACCGCTCAGGGACGAACCTACGGAAAATAGGGATTCCCCCGTACCTGTTACCGTTCCCCCTCCGTCTCAAGCCCCTCTCCCTGATAAGACAGGGGAGGAGATGATTCATGAGACCGTCTTGCCGCCGATTGAGGAGAACTTCAGCTATTCCTATCATGAGGATCTTACCAACTTGCTGACACGGGACGAGCCTGAAATTCCCGAGGAAGACTTTCTCCTTGATGATCTTCTCATCACCGGGGAGACGGGGGAAGAGACCTCCGGCTCTCTTTACTCGATAGATCTGGCGGGCAGTCCCAGCCGGAAGATCCTGGAAACGCCGGAGCTTTCCTTCGACCTTTCCGATCCCGTTCTGGCTACCCTTCAGAACTGCCGCATCAGTTTTACCGTTTCCGAGGAAGGTCTGGTCAGGGATATTGAAATGATCCCCCCCGGTACGGGGAGCACGACCTATGATGAAATCCTGGAAAATCTGATTTCCCGCTTTCTTTTCACACCGGGAGACAGGGACAGGGGAGTCATGGGTATCAATTTTTCCACTATCTATGGAGAGAACGGTGAATAGGAAGCACTTCTATCAGATTCTGCTTCTCTCTATTCTCATTTTTTTCCTGGGAATTATCTATCTTCCCATACGGGTGGCCCTGTTTTCCGAACTTGAAAATATGAAAGTCCGGGTCATCGGGGGATGGGAGGAAACACATCATCTGAAAGTCAGATACAGAACAATTTCCCCAACCATAATCAATTCCCTGCGCATCAGGGATTTTTCCCTGTCCGGAGACGGGAACGATTCCCGTAACTTCTCACTCAGCTCCTCAAGTATCTCCCTCTTCTACAGGATCAATCTCCTGAGCAGGGGTAGTGCAAAGATAGACCTTAGCCGGGTTATCATCAAGCGAGGGGATATTTATCTAATCCTCCCCGGGAGTGATTCCCCCTCTCAGCCCCTGGATATCAGTGCCCTTACTGCCGGGTTATCCGAATATTTGGAGCGTTATTTCCCTTCCGGTACGGTGGAGTTGAGGGATGTGGATGTGCACCTTTCCCACGGAGATGACAGGCTGGTCTGGACGATAGACCAGCTCCGGTTTAATAAGCAGGAAGAAAATATCCAGATCACACACCGGGGATCTCTTATTCTGAACGATCAGTTGACCACGGGGATCTCCCTGCACGGGTCCCTTTCCTCCCGACTTGATTCAACGAATATTCTCGTGGAATTATCACGCTTTCATTCGCCCTATGTCGTATTCGAACGTCTTGAATTTCAGGTGGCCTATAACGCAGAACAGATAAGGGTAAGCAAGGTTAATGATAAATTTCCCGTGGATATAGCCCTTCAGGGTGAGGGTGACCGGTGGGATTTATCCTTCCATGCGGAAGATTTCACACCCTCTCAGATTGTTATGCCCGGAGAAAAGATCAGCCGCTTCGGAGAGTTCTTTGATCTGACCATTAACGGTTCCCTCTCCGGTGCCCTATGGGGAAAGAGGGGGGATTACCATATAGACTACGACTCCCGCCTCCAACTCGAAGGTTCGGGAGAGACAATCCGGGAGAAACTGGGGGGAGAATCCCTCCTGACCCTTAATCTGAAAGGTTCCGACGGGATATTGGATTCCGAAGAAGTATCCCTCAATTCTCCCCGGGGATTTATTTCATATAAGGGGAATCTGGAGATTGAAGACAGGAAAGCTTCCGGAACACTGCTATTGGATGATCTCTCCCTGGGGGAAAAGAAGCTCCATTCCCGATGGCGGTTGGAATCGGAGGGACAGCCCTTTTCCATCGCTTCGGAGAGACTTATCCTGGGGAGTGAGGACCTGGGGCAGATCATCCTGGTCGGAGAAACGGATTGGGAAGAGAAGTCCCTGTTGGCGAATCTTCTTTACCGGGGAGATATGGCGGGGGGAATTGCCATGGATATTTTCGCCCGGATGGACAGGAAGTTGACACTCCAGTTATGGTATGAGCTGAACGATTTCTCCCTGGAGAAGGGGCTGAGGAATTTTCTATCAATCGGGCCGTCCATGGATCAGACCATTGAGAGGTTGCGACTGAGCCGTCTTGATTCCCAGGGGTACGGAGAATGGAAAGAAGGCAAGCCCTCTCTCAGAATCGATTCTCTGAATGTTCATGACCCCCTTTACAGCTGTTCTATACAGGGATACGGCAACGGGAATAAGCTTATCCTGTCCAGGATAGATTGGGAAAGTGAGGACTGGAAAGGTTTCGGATCCCTTCAGGGAACTATTGGCGAAATCAGTCAGTTCCAAAGCCGCTTCTCCCTTAACGGCAATGATTATGATATGGACATTGACTGGGACAATACACTGGGGACAATTAAAATTTCCGGTTCATACGGACTTGAGGGGGACCTTCGTTTCCAGGGAGGGAATGCACTGAACCTCAGGCTGACGTCCTCCGGGCTTCCCCTGGAATGGAAAGGAACGGCTCTGACGGCGAATCTGAATCTGTCAGGATATTTCTCCCAGGACAGGAGAGCCCTCAATCTGCATAACAACAGCATCCTTTTCGAAAACAGTTCCCTTGTATATCCGGGGGAACTAACCGTCAGCGGTATCTTTGAAGGGGAATCACTTCATCTGAGCAGGGTAGAATGGTCCGATGACTTTTCCCATTACCGTGGCACCGGTGATTTTCTCCTGCCCCTGGATGACAGGGCGCTCTTTAACGGATGGATGACTCTTCTCTCCGACAGGGAAGAAAATATTAAACTTGTCTTCTACAGGGACGGGGGAAAATATAACGGGTACGGGGAATGGGAGAATTTCATCGTAGACCGGATCAGGCCTTTGAAGCAGAGCGGCCGCCTGTCCGCCCGAATTCAGGGTAGGGACTTTCTGGGAGAACCCCAGCTTGACGGAGAAATACGGGGAAGTCTGATGGACTGGGGGGAGCTGACCAGTCTTTTTTCTCTGAATAATGAAAAAC
>QKAI01000013.1 GCA_003246505.1 Spirochaetaceae bacterium
CATTTTTTAACCAACCGTTTAATCAAAATAAGTCAATCCCTAATAATTGTCAAGGGGAAACCTGATTTGGGAATTCCCGCTCCGGGGGTTGTCTTTTTAGCGGGGAACTCTATAATCATCCTATGCTATATACCCCGATGACAATAGACGACTATGAAGAAGCCTACCGGCTCTGGACCTCCACGCCGGGAATGGGCCTGCGGTCCCTGGATGACTCCCGGGAGGGGATAGGGAGGTTTCTCAAGCGGAACGGGACGACCAATTTCGTCTGCCGTACCGACGCGGGACTGGGGGGAATCATCCTCTGCGGCCATGACGGACGGCGGGGATATATCTACCATATGGCGGTGCGCCCCGATTGCCGGCGCCGGGGCATCGGCAGGGAATTGGTGCGGCTTGCCCTGGATTCCCTGGATCGGGAGGGGATAGCAAAGGCCGCCCTGGTCGTTTTTGAAAGCAATGAAGAGGGCAACCGCTTCTGGGAATCCCTGGGATTTGGCGCTCGGCAGGATCTGGTTTACCGTAACAGGGTCATCGACGCCCGGAATCAATAAAAAAGAGGAATTTACCCGTGATAGACAAATATTTCGACAGGGCCGCCGCCGAATGGGATCAGCAGGAGTACCGCCTGAACCGGCTTAAGGTCATAGCCCGGGCCATGGAAAGGGAAATCCCCCTGATTAAGACAATGAAAGGCCTGGATTTCGGCTGCGGCACCGGCCTTCTGGGTTTTAGTCTGATAGATAAAATAGCCTATATGACCTTTGTCGATACCTCCGAGGGGATGATAGAACAGGTTCGTCTTAAGGCGGAGAGGGACTATGCCGGCCGGGCGGGCTGGCAGGTCAGGGATATCGTAGCCGAGGGCCTGGAAGGCTGTTTCGATCTTATCGTTTCCAATATGGCCCTTCACCACATACCCGATGTAACCGCCGCCCTTACCATTCTGAGCCGGGCCCTGAACAGGGGCGGCTATATGGGCCTGTGCGATCTGGAAAGGGAGGACGGGACCTTCCACGGGGAGGGGGCGGACATTCCCCACCCGGGCTTCGACGTGGATGGGATGGAAAGCCTACTGTCCTCCCTTGGCCTGGAAAAGGTTTCCACCACCACCCCCTTCGTGAACCGGAAGGTGGTGGAGGGAGAGGAAAGGGAATATCCCCTCTTCCTCACGGTGTTCCGGAAGAACTGAGTTCCCTCTCCTGGGCCCGGTGCCGCTCCTTGGTATTGATGATGAGCATCTGGAGCCGGTTCTCCACGTTGGCGAAGCTGGTATCCGGATCGTAATCCAGGGCCAGCACCTGTATGTGGGGCATCTCCTTTTTTATGGCCTTCACCAGCCCCCGGCCGGTGACATGGTTGGGCAGGCAGCCGAAGGGCTGCAGGATCAGGAATGAGTTGACCCCGTGCTCCGCATTGTGAAGGATTTCCCCGGCGATCATCCAGCCCTCCCCGGAGGTGAAGGTTTTGTCGATGATATGCTGGGACTTCCGGGCGATGTCCCTCAGGTCCGGCTTGTCCTGCCACAGGGGATGCCTTTTGGCGATCCGGGCCACCCGCCCTATGACATGGCTCACGTACTTTTCCGTCGCCTTGGTGAAGAAGAGCTTCACCGCCGGTACGGACACATGGTATTCGGCGCTCTGGTCGATCTCCAGGAGGTACTCCCGGTGGATATTGTAAAAGAGGTTGGGCATGACCACCTCTATGCCGTTGCCCTCCAGATAGGATTCGATATGGTTGTTCGATCCGGGATGGAAATTCAGGAGGAACTCCCCTATCATGAAGACCCGGGGCTTTCGGCTGCTCCGGTCGTAGGCCATCTCCGCAAGGCGCTCCACCCCCCTTTCAAAGGCTTTTATCACCGTCTTGAGGGATTTGTCGTACCCGTCGGCCATGGCCAGGACCGTCTCCTCGAAGATCCGGTTCGTCTCCCCGGGATTCTTCTCGTAGGGACGGATCTTGCGGCGCAGGTCCTCCAGGACGTCGTTCATGGTTAACCCCCAGAGCATATTCAGCTCAAAGATAGGGTTAAGGGAGAATCCGGGATGGAGGTTCTTGTAGTCCTTGTCCAGGGTGGTGAGCAGGGTATTCCCGTATCCCGCGTCATCCAGGGCCTGCCGGGCCATCATGGCGTAATGGGCCAGACGGCAGTCGCACTGGTCCTTGGCCAGGATCAGCACGCAGTCGTCCGGGTTGTGTTTTCCCGAATCCAGAAGGGCCAGGAACTCCCCGATATTGATCTGGGCGGGGAAGCACATGTCGTTGTGGACGTACTTCTTCCCCAGGGAGATGGCCCGTTCTCCCGCCATGGGCAGGGGCTCCACCCGGTAGCCCTGCCCCCGCAGGGCGGCCGTTGCTATCTGGGCGAAGGCCCAGGAGACGTTGGGCACGAAGATGGTTTTGTCCCTGTCCTTCTTCTCGTAGGGACGGTCGTAGGGTTTCACCTCCCGTACCTCGGGCATGACCCCCTTCTCCCTGCGGGTACGGACCGTCTCGATGAAGGATTTGACCCGAATGTTCAGGGGGCCGGTCACGTCGCTCTCGTCCATCTTGAGGGAGAGGGGGCTCTTTCCGGCGCCCAGGGAGAGGATGCGGTTCAGCTCGTCGGTGATGACCGCGTCGTGGCCGCAGCCGAAGCTGACGATCTGCACGTACTCCAGGCGGGGATCCTCGATAACCTTCTGGGCGGCGGCGAACATGCGCACGTGGTAGTTGACGGTCAGTTCCGCCCGGATGGAGTCCAGCCGTGTCTCGTGGAGCCCGGGCAGGGCGTCCAGGGGGAGCACGGCGATGTTGTCCCGGGTGAAATAATCGGAGAGGTTATGGTTGATGAGGGGGTCCGAATGGTAGGGCCGGCCCGCCATGACCACGGCGAATTCCTCCTTGCCCAGGGAGTCGAGGATCTTGAGCCCCTCCTCCTGCATGGTGTGGTGGAATTCGGCCAGGGCCCGGTCGCCCTGCTCTATGGCGTCCAGGATGGTCTCCTCGGGCAGGCCGAAGGTGCTGCGGAAGAACTCCACGATTGATTTCTGCCGTGACTTCCGGTCCACCCAGTGGAAGACGGGGGTATCGAAGGGGATCCCGTGCTTCTCCTCCGGCTCCTGGCTGGCCTGGAGCACCATGGGGTACCCCTTCAGGACGGCGCAGGCGTGCTGGCTGGTGGGGACGTACTTGTTCTCCGGCACCATGCGGTTCATGATGGGCATGAAGATCCGGTCCACCTTCCGGGCGATCAGATCGTTCAGGTGCCCGTGGGAGAGTTTGGCGGGGAAGCACACCGTGTCCGAGGGGACCGAGGCCAGCCCCTCCTCGAACATCTTCCGGCTGGACCGGGAGGAGAGCTGCACCTTGAATCCCAGGGCGGTGAAGATGGTGTTCCAGAAGGGGTAGCTCTCCCAGAAATCAAGGGACCGGGGAAATCCGATGGTGATGTCCTTCTTTGGGGAGATCACATTCACCGGATACTCCTTGAGGAGGTAGCCCTCCCGGGCTTTGAAGAGATCCCGGCTCTGCCGTCCCGCGCTGCCCAGTTTCTTCAGCTTCTCACGGGTGGCCGCATCCTTGGCATCCCCCAGGATCTCCCCCCTTTCGCAGCGGTTCCCCGTGATGTGGCTCTCTCCGCTGGAGAAGAGAATGCGTGTTCTGTTGCAGTTGTTGGAGCAGAAGGGGCAGATGAGCCCGGTCTCCCTCTCGTAGGAGAAGTTCTCCAGCTCCTCCCAGCTGAGGAAGCGGCTCTTTGCCGTCCCGGGGGAGGCGGCGGCCTTTCTTTTGGTAAGCAGGGCTATGCCTATGGCCCCCATTTCTCCCGGATAGGGGGCGCGCACCACCTCCCGGCCGGTGAATTTCTCCAGGGCCCGGAGGACCGCGTTATTCCGGAAGGTCCCCCCCTGGACGACGATCCTCTCCCCCAGGGCCTTCATGTTGGTGAGGCGGATCACCTTGGTGAAGACGTTCTCCACGATGGAGTTGCACAGCCCCGCCATGATGTCCGCGGGGGTTTTGCCGTTCTTCTGCTCCGTTATGATGGAGGAGTTCATGAAAACGGTGCACCGGGACCCCAGCACGGAGGGGCTCTTTGACTGGAAGGCCAGGGGGGCTATCTCCGCCACGGGGATGTTCAGGGAGTCGGCGAAATTCTCCAGGAAGGAGCCGCAGCCCGCGGAACAGGCCTCGTTCAGGGTGATCCCCGTAACAATACCCTCCCCCAGGAAGATGGCCTTCATGTCCTGCCCGCCGATGTCCAGGATAAAGGAGGCCCCCGGGGCGTACTTCAGGGCCGCCTCGGTATGGGCCACGGTCTCCACGGTGTGATAATCCCCCCGGAAGGCCTTATTGAAAAGAAGTTCCCCGTAGCCGGTGGTTCCCGTTCCCTTGATGTTCAGGGTGATGTTCAGCTCGTCCGCCCTCTTTTTCAGGTCCAGCAGGGCTTCCTTGACCACCCGGAGCGGTTCCCCGTGGTTCTTCCCGTAATAGGTGTAGACCAGGTTCTCCTCCTCGTCCAGGAGGACGAATTTGCTGGTGGTTGATCCCGCGTCGATTCCCAGCCAGACGTCCAGGGTCCGGCCGTCATGGTCGGCTAAATCCGGTGCCGGGGGAAGCTCATACCTTTCGGAGAACTCCTTTTCCTCATCGGGAGTGGCGAAGTAGGGCTCCGCCAGATCGCTCCCCACCCCCTTGTCCGGGTGGGTGAAGGCGCTGTGGGCGATGAGTTCCTCCAGAAGCAGGGAGGGGGCTTCGGCGAACATGGCCGGAATGCCCAGGGCCGCCCCGTAGGCGATCATGACCTGGGGATTCTCCGGGATGATAACCTGCTCCGCTGTCAGATTCAGCCTTTCGGCGAAGACCTCCACCAGGCGGGGATTGAAATGGAGGGGCCCCCCTTCGAAGATAACCGGGGGATGGATCTCCAGTCCCTGGGCCAGACCCCCGATGGTCTGCTTGGCGATGGCGTGGTAGCAGGAGAGGGCCAGATCCTCCTTCCCGATGCCCGCGTTCAGGAGGGGCTGGATATCGGTCTTGGCGAAAACGCCGCACCGGCCGGAAATGTCGTAAACCGTATTCCCCCGCTGGGCGAAGAGATTCAGATCGTCTATGTGCAGCTTGAGTATGCCCGCCACCTCATCCAGGAAGGCCCCTGTCCCACCGGCGCAGCTGCCGTTCATGCGCATGTCCGAGGCGACGAGCTGGCCGCTTTTCTCATCCCGGTGGAAGAAGGTGACCTTGGCGTCCTGCCCCCCCAGCTCCACGGCGACCCGGGTCTGGGGATAGAACTCCCTCACAGCCAGGGAGTTGGCCACCACTTCCTGGATGTAGGAAGCCCCCATCTCCCGGGAGAGCTCCCGGGATCCGGATCCGCAGAAGACGGGAACCACATGGATCCCGGGGAATTTATCGGCGATGTCCGACAGGAGCCGGAGGGCCGCCGTCCTCTGTTCCGCCCCGTGGCGGCGGTAATCGTGATGGATAAGGGTCTTATCCCCGTCCACCAGGGCCGCTTTAACCGTGGTGGAACCTATATCAATACCTAACCAGTAGGTTTTCTTATCATCGGTCCTTGTCATGGAGTTAAATCATAGAACTTTTCCTATGTTTTTTCCAGTGGGAACAGCCGTTTATACTTTTCCTTGATTTTGGGGAAATTCTTTTTCATAATAGGAGCAGGGAATCATGAAAAGAAAACCTAGTTTCATATCCTCCATCCATCTGTTCTCCCTTCTTTCCATACTTCTGATCTCCCTGTCCTTTCTCCTCTTCGAAATGGGGTTCTACATCAACAGCTCCCGCAAGCGGGAGGAAGAGCTTGAGAGCAGCTTCTACGAGGACCAGAAACTCCATCTGAAGAGTGAGATCGACCGAATCGCCCGCCGCCAGGAATTCCAGATCCAGACCGTGGAATCCAAGGCCCTGAGGGAGGTGGAAACCCGGTCCGGCGAGGCCTATGCCATCGTATCGCGCTATTACGAAAGGATGTCCCCGGAAGCATCCCGGGAAGAGATTGAGTCGTCCCTGGCCGAGATCCTCCGTTCCGTCAGCTACCGGGGAGGGGACAGTTACTACTTCATCCTCGACAGCGGCGGCCGGGTCGTCATGAACAGGGGCTCCCCCTTCCTTGAGGGTGAGTCCATAGAAGCCCTGCAGGATGGGTCGGGGAAATATATGGTGAGAGAGATGATCGAACTGGCCCGGAACAAGGGGGGCGGGCCCTATACTTATTTATGGTTCCGGGAGAGGGACGGATTACGGCGCAGGGAGATGAAGACCGGTTATGTCCGCTATTTCGCCCCCCTGGATTGGATTATCGGGACAAGCATATTCCAGGCGGACATCGTCGGGGAACTCCAGGGCTCCCTCCTTTCGAATATCGAGCACGTCTATTCGGAAAGGCCCGATTATATCTTCATACGGGGGAGGGACGGGACGATTCTCAACGGGCCGGACAGGGGTAAAAACGTCTTCACCGACAGGGATAAGGAACAGTCCGATGTATTTCTCCGTATGGTGAAGGCCGTGGAAGGGGGAGACGGATTCATCCAGTTCGAGTGCCGGCAGAACAGGGAACTGATGTATCTGGCCTATGTCAGGGATTTTCCCGAATGGGATTGGCTCATCGGCGCCCGGGTTACCACGGAGGAGCTCCGGGAAAAAATACTTGCCCAGAAGAAAGAACTGAACGAGACCCTGGGAAAGGAGTTTCTGAAGATAACCCTCATGGTCCTCCTCTTCGGGCTTCTTACCCTGCTGCTCCTGAGGCGGCTGGGACGGAACCTGACCGGGGATCTTTTCCTCTTCTCCGAATTCTTTAAGGAGGCAGCCAGAGATAACGTACTCATGGATGAGGAGCGGCTCCGTTACCGGGAGTTCACCGAACTGGGATCCCTGGCCAATGTAATGACCAGGGAGAACATTCAGGCCGAGGGGGAGAGGCAGAGGAACCGCAATCTGGAGTCCCTGGGCTATCTGGCCGGCGGCATTGCCCACGACTTCAACAACTGCCTCATGGGGATTTACGGGAATATCGAACTGGCCCAGGGAAGCCTGGATGAGCCGGAGGAAGCCCGTACCTATCTGGAGAACTCCCTGGAAAGCATGGAAAAGGCCCGGAAACTGACGGGCCGGCTCCTCACCTTCTCCCACGGGGGGACCCCCGATCCCACCCGGATCCCCCTTCTGCCCCTGCTCGAAAAGGTCATGGCCCCCTATCGCAAAATAGAGGGGATTGGATTATCCCTTCCCGAACCGGAGGGGGAAATCTTCCTCTGGGGAGATGAGAATCAGATTTCCCTTATTCTGGAACAGGTGACGGCGAACGCCCGGGAGGCTCTAATCGGGGGGAGAGGAAAAATCCAGATCCGCCTGGAGAGGGAGTATCTGGAGGACCGATTCTCCTGCCATCTGACCGGGGATTTCATCCGGATGGAAGTGGAGGACGACGGAGCGGGAATTGATGGGGATGATATTTTCAAGATCTTCGATCCCTATTACTCTACGAAGCAGGTGGGCCGGGGACTGGGCCTGGCCACGGTCTTCAGCATCATCCATCAGCACGGGGGCCATGTGGAAGCCCATCAGGCGCCGGAGAGGGGCATGGTGATCTCCCTTTACTTCCCCGCCCCCCCTAAAGAAGCCGGTTCAGCCGGTCCCGTATGAATTCGGACTTCTCCTTGAGCCCGATGTTCCCCGTCTCCAGCATGAGCGCGTCCGGGCGGGCCGGATTCAGTTTCACCGATCCACCCGCCGTGCCGATCAGGTGCATCAGCTTGTCCACGGAGATCTTGGCCACCCGGCTGAAGGTGACCGTGGCGATGCCCTTCCGCTCCTTGAGGGAGGAGATCCACAGGCGGCGGCAGATGATCCGGATCTCCGAAAGGGAGAGCAGGCTCTGCAGCTCGTCGGGCATGGGGCCGAAGCGGTCGAAGAGTTCCGCGGTCAGGGCTTCCAGCTCCTCCTCGTTGTCCACGGCGGCGATCTTCTTGTAAACCTCCATCTTTTCCGAGGGATCGGTGATGTAGTGGTCCGGGACGAATCCGGAGTAATCCAGCTCCAGATAGACCTCCGGGGGCTGCTCCTCGATCTTCTCCCGGTTCTGGCGCTCTTCTATGGCTTCGGAGAGGAGGCGGATGTACATGTCGAATCCCACCGCCAGGATCTCACCGGACTGTTCGCTTCCCAGGAGGTTTCCCGCCCCCCGCACTTCCAAATCCTTCATGGCAATCTTGAAGCCCGATCCCAGTTCGGTGAAGTCGGAAATGATCTTGAGCCGCTTCATGGCCAGTTCCGTCATGGCCCGGTCCTTGGGATAGAGCAGGTAGGCGTAGGCGAGCCGTCCGGAACGGCCCACCCGGCCCCTCAGCTGGTAGAGCTGGCTGATGCCGTACATGTCCGCCCGGTCTATGATGATGGTGTTCACGTTGGGAATATCGATGCCGTTCTCCACTATGGTGGTGGATACCAGGACCTGGAAGGCCCCGTGGATGAACCGGTGCATGATATCCTCCAGGTCCCGGGGAGTCATCTGGCCGTGGGCCATCTCTATCATCACCTCGGGAATCAGCTCCTGCAGAAACAGGGTGGTCTCCTCCAGGCTCTCCACCCGGTTGTGGAGGAAGAAGACCTGCCCTCCCCTCTCCACCTCCCGGCGCACCGCCCGGGCCACCAGGTCCGGATTGAACTCCTGGATGAAGGTCTCCACGGGCTTCCGGTTCGTGGGGGGGGTCTCCAGGAGGGAGAGGTCCCTTATCTTCACCAGGGACATGTGCAGGGTCCGGGGAATGGGGGTGGCGGAGAGGGTGAGGCAGTCGATGTCGTGCTTGACCTCCTTGAGCCTCTCCTTGTGCTTGACCCCGAAGCGCTGCTCCTCGTCTATGATCAGCAGGCCCAGGCGTTTGAATTTGATATCCTTCGAAAGGGCTCGGTGGGTTCCGATGAGCAGATCGATCTCCCCCTTCTCCAGCCCCTCCAGGATGAGCTTCTGCTCCGCCTTGGGCACCAGGCGGGAGATCATGGCTATTTTGATGGGGAACCGCTTGAACCGGTCCATGAAATTTTCGTAGTGCTGTTCGCAGAGGATGGTGGTGGGGCAGACGAGGCAGCACTGCCTCCCCCCTATTACCGCCTTGAAGGCGGCCCGCATGGCCACCTCGGTCTTGCCGAACCCCACGTCCCCGCAGAGGAGCCGGTCCATGGGGCGGGGCCGCTCCATGTCCTCCTTGATGGCGTCCACCGCTCGCAGCTGGTCCGGCGTCTCGTCGTAGGGAAAGGCCGCCTCGAACTCCACCTGGAAGTCGTTGTCCGCGGGAAAGGCGTATCCCGTGGACTCCTGGCGCACCGCGTAGAGCTGGATCAGCCGGTCGGCGATGTCCTCCACCTTCTTCTTGACCCGGCTGCGCTTCTTCTCCCAAACGGACCCGCCGATCTTGTCCAGGCGGGGGCTGGCCCCCTTGCTGCCGATATAGCGCTGGACCAGGTTCACCTGTTCGATGGGGATGAAGACCGTCTCCTCCCCCTGGTACTCCAGGGAGATGTAGTCCCTCTCGTTCCCCGCCGCGTTGATGCGTTTTATGCCCAGGAAACGGCCGATGCCGTAGTTCACATGAACCACGTAGTCCCCGGGATTCAGATCCACGAAGGAGTCGATGACCTGGCTCTTGGCGGTTCTCACCGACCGGGCGATGCGTTTCTTCCGGCCGAAAATCTCATTTTCCTGAATGCAGATGAGCCTTTCATCGGGGAGGGAGAAGCCCGTGGAAATGGATTCGGAAACGATTTTTACGGGAAATTCCTTAAGGATGAAGGAGATCCGGTCCGCCTGGGAGTCGGACTCGGCGAAAATGTAGATGTCGAATCCCCCCTCCAAAAGGGCGGTCAGCTCCTCCTTGAAGAAGTTCATGTTCCCGAAGAAGGACCGCCCCGCGGCCACGTGGAAGCTGTGGACCTCCTCCCGGGAGAGTTCCTCCGGCATGAGGGAGTGGAAGAGCAGGGTCCGGGGGGGATAGCGGTCCGCCAGCTCCAGGGGGTCCGCCATGATTTTGTCCGGGGCGGGATAGACCAGCCCCTCGGAACAGGCCCGACGGTAGAGCTCGCCGTACTCCTGGTTCAGCCCCTGGGCGCTGTTCCTTATCAGCTCCGGATTGATGTAGTAGACGGCGGATTTCTCCCCCAGGTAGTCGAAGATCGTGTAGCCCCGGTCGAAGCAGAGGGGGTAGAAAAGCTCCTCCCCCCGCAGCTCCCCCGACGTTCTGAGCTCGGCGATGAGCTCCTCCGGCTCAATGCCCAGGACCCTCAGCTGAGACTCCAGGCGATCGATGAATTCTTCGCTCCAAAGCACCTCCCGCACGGGGTAGACGGTTATCTCCTCCCGCTTGCCCACGGAGCTCTGGTTAAGGGGGTCGAAGAGGCGGATCTCCTCTATCTCGTCAAAGTCGATGACCACCCGGACCGCCTCGCTTCTTCCCGGGGGATAGACGTCCAGCACCTCCCCCCTCAGGGCGAACTCCCCGGCCACGCTCACCCGGGGGACCCTCAGGTAGCCCCAGCGGCTCAGCTCGGAGGCGATGTTCTCCGGATCGATGGACTGCCCCTTTTTGAGGGTGAGGGTGCGGCTCAGGAGGTATTCCGGAGGGGGCAGGTAGCTGGCCGCCGCCCTGAGGGAGGCCACCACGATGGACTTGCGCCCGGTACGGCACTCGGCCAGGGAGTGGACCCGGCGGCCGAATACCGCCGCCTGGGGGGAGACGCCCCGGTAGAGCATGGTGCCCCAGGAGGGGAAGTGGTAGACGTCCTCTTTATAAAGGGAGAGGTCCCGAACCATCTCCTCCGCCTCCTGATCGGTGGAGGTGAGGATAAGGGAGAAATCCCGGGCGAAGGGACTCAGGGCCGCGGCCAGCCCCGCCGAGTAAGGCCCCTGGGACCCCAGGACGTGTATGGGAAAGCTGCCCGAGCAGAAACGGTTCTCTATCCTTTTGTATTCGAAGTTGTTTTTTATTCTTTTATTCAGTTCATTAAGAAATAAACTAATCATGAAATCCTGCCGATAGTGGTTATAGAAGACTGATACACAGAGGTATGCGATGAGAAAGAGGCGGGCCCTGACTCTTTTATTAACATTAATGACATTTTCCCTTTTTGGCAATAACGAAGTGGAGATGAACATCCGATTTTTTGACAAAAGCCTCTACTATCCGGATAGCGATATCTACATCAAGGTGGAACTGAAAAACGAAACCTCCGCCCCCTACTCCTTCAAGATAGCCGACGACAAGGAGTACAACCTGAGATTCACCCTGCGGGACATGAAGAACCGGACCCTGCCCCTGGCGGAGGAGTACACCGATTTCTTCGTCTCCTCCAACCCCTACTTCTACCGTCAGGTGAATCTGGAGCCGGGGGAGGAGTTCGCCTTCGTGGTGAACCTGAGCGATTACATCGACATATCCGACGCGGGCTTCTACCTGGTGGAGGCGGATTTCTTCCCCGAGCTGAACAATGTCCTCTCCCCCCCCTCCCGGATGCTCCTCTCCAACCGGCTCTCCCTCTCCGTGCGACCCTCCTACCGCCGGGACGACCCGCAGCTGCGGATCGACGAAATGACCGGCACCATACTCCAGGCGGAGCAGCTGCCCCCGGACAGGGTAGCCGAATATATGCTCAGCGCCCGGCAGAAGGACGAATGGGAGAAATTCTTCCTCTACCTTGACCTGGAGTCTCTTCTCCTTGAGAATCCGGTCAACGCCCGGGAGTATAACCGGGTGACCGAGGAGGAGCGGTTCGCCCTCATCCAGAGCTACCGGTCCAATCTGATGGAAGGGCGCATCTCCAATCAGCAGACCTTCGTGGACAAGCCCTACGACTACCGGGTGCTCCAGACATCCTACACGCCGGACCGGGCGGAGGTGATTGTCAGGGAGTACTTTTCCTTCAAGGATTACGACTTTCAGGTCATAAGGGATTACACCTACTACCTGAAGAGAACCGACGATATCTGGCGCATCTACGATTATGCGGTAACCAACATTAGAACGGAATAGAGGATTGATTATGAAACTACTGGTTGTTGCGGAAAACGAAAAAATTAAGGAAACCCTGTACGGATATACGGAAGTGCACGGGGGAAGCATCATACACTACCGCCATCCCCTCAAGTGCATGGACAACTACGACGAGATAGAACCGGATGTGATCATTTTCAACGCCCCCGACTTTCCCCGCCACTGGAAGCTGGCCGTTCAGTCCCTGAGGGAGAAATGGGACAGGAAGAGGGCCCTCTTCCTCCTCATCATAGAAAAGGATTTTCCCGCGGAAGAGGCGGATAAGGCGGCCTATCTGGGCATTAACGCCCTTCTTACCGCGGAGGAGATGGAAGCGGGAGGCTTCCAGCGCCTGGCCGGCCTCATAAGCCGCTACCGCATCGCCCCGGAAAGGTGCGACGGCCCCGTCTTCCGCCGGGTCAGCGAGCCCTACCCCCTCATGTTCATGAACCCGGAGAACCTTCAGTTCATATCCGGGGTGGTGGAACGGGAGCTGATGAACCGGGTCCTCTTCTTCCCCTCCGAACCGGCTTCCATCGCCCCCCTTGAGGAGGGAACCCTCATACGTAACTGCTCCTGGGAGAAGAACGGGACCCTTGAGACCTTCGACGCCCTGGTGAAAAGGAAGGGGGAATTCCTGGAACTGGAAATAATCCTCTCAAAAGAGCTGCGGGGTATTGCCTGACGGCCCATTATATATTATCATATCATCATATATAAATGTTTGTTTCGCCTGACAACATAAAACGCTGTTCGAGGGCTTAATGAAGGAGGATATGATATGTCTCAGAGAAAAAACTATACCTTTACCAGCGAGAGCGTGGGAGAGGGCCATCCCGATAAGATCTGCGATCTGATTTCCGACGCCGTACTGGACGAAGCCCTCAGGCAGGACAAGTACACCCGTTCCGGCTGCGAATGCTTCGCCTCCACCGGCATGATCCTGGTGGGCGGCGAGATCACCACCAAGGCCGATTACATCGATATCATCAAACTGGCAAGGGATACCCTCCAGGAGATCGGCTACGACGATCCCAATTACGGCATCGATTACCAGTCCTGCTCGGTCATGTCCGTCATCAAGCCCCAGTCCCCGGATATCTCCCAGGGCGTAACCGAGGGAGCGGGCCTCCATGCGGAACAGGGCGCCGGCGACCAGGGCATGATGTTCGGCTACGCCTGCCGGGAGACCCCGGAGCTGATGCCCGCCCCCATCCAGTACTCCCACAGCATCATGAGAAAGGCCGCGGAAGTCAGAAAGGGCAAGATCCTCGACTTTCTGCGCCCCGACGGCAAATGCCAGGTGACGGTGGACTACCGGGACGGCAAGCCCTCCCACATCTCCACGGTGGTTCTCTCCCACCAGCATAACGAGGACGTCACCTACGAAAGGATCCGGGAGGGCATGATCGAGGAGATCATCAAGAAAGCCCTGCCCGCGGAGCTTCTCACCGCCGACACGGTTTACCACATCAATCCCACCGGACGTTTCGTCGTGGGCGGACCCCAGGGCGACGCCGGGCTTACGGGAAGAAAGATCATCGTGGATACCTACGGCGGCGCGGCGGCCCACGGGGGAGGCGCCTTCTCCGGGAAGGACCCCTCCAAAGTGGACCGGTCCGCCGCCTACATGGCCCGTTATATAGCCAAGAACATCGTGGCCGCCGAGCTGGCGGATAAATGCGAAGTGGAGCTGGCCTACGCCATAGGCGTGGCGGAGCCCGTTTCTGTCTATATCAACACCTACGGGACGGGGGATCTGGACGGTTCGGTTCTGGAAAAGGCGGTAAGGGAAGTCTTCAACCTCACCCCCAAGGGCATCATCACCTCCCTTGACCTCCTCCGGCCCATCTATAAGGAAACCGCCGCTTACGGCCACTTCGGCAGGGAACAGTTCCCCTGGGAAAAAACCGATATGGTCGGGGCTTTGAAAAAGGCCCTGTAAAGATCTATAATAAGGGAGTTATGGACAGTGCCAAACGGTTTCTCATACTCCTGGTAGACGACAGCACGGAGAATCTTGACTTCCTGAACGGGGCCCTTCACAGGGATTACGATGTCCTTATCGCCCGGGACGGAAGTCAGGCTCTCAAAGTTGTCTCCCGCCTGACTCCCGATCTTATCCTCCTGGATATTGTCATGCCCAAGATGGACGGCTACGAGGTATGCACCCAGCTCAAGAGCCATCCCGCCACGGCGAACATCCCCGTCATCTTCCTGACCGGCCTGGCCAATCAGCTTGACAAGAGCCGGGGTTTCAATCTGGGCGCCGTGGACTATATCACCAAGCCCTTCAACATCGTGGAAGTCAAGGCCCGGGTCAAGAACCAGCTCCTCATCAACCAAGCCAGGCTCCTGCTCGAATTGCAGAACCGCCAGCTCGAATCGGAGGTTTCCGAGCGGAAAAAGCAGCTTGACCAGGCCCGGGAGAATCTGGAGGCCACGGAGGATAAGTTCCGCATACTGTTCCGGCGGAGCGTGAACGCCATCGCCTTCTGCAAACCCCTTCTGGACGGGCAGAAAAGGCTCATCGACTTCACCTACCAGGACGTGAACGGCAACTTCGAGAAAATGGTGGGCATGAAGCGGGAAGATCTTATCGGCAAGCGGGAGACCGAGCTCTTCCAGAACATCACCCCCCTCTGGCTGGAAACCCTGCGGGAAACGGTCCACGAAAACGAGGACACCCTCTTCGAACTCTACCATCCGGGCATAGACAAATACGTGCTCGGGTCCTCCTTCAACATCTCCCACGACGGGAACTCCTTCGCCATCGTACTTAACGACATTACCGAACGGACCCTTTACCAGAACCAGCTCATCAAGGCCAAGGAGCAGGCCGAAGAGAGCAACCGGCTCAAATCGGCCTTTCTTACCAACATCTCCCATGAGATCAGAACCCCCCTGAACGGCATCATCGGCTTCTCCCAGCTCATGAAGCAGGAGAACATCACCTCCACGACCAAGGAACATTACATAAAGATCATAGAGAAATGCTCCCGAAACCTGGTTTCCGTCATCGACGAGATCATCGAGTTCTCCCACATAGAGAGCAGCAGCTACGAAATGAATTACACCCCCATCAATCTGAACCGATTTCTGGAAAACCGATTGGCCTCCCTGAGGGAGGAGAGGGACCGCACGGGCAAGGGGGAGGTGGATATCCTCTCCCAGTTCGCCTATGCCGACGGGGAGGACCAGATTGTCACCGACAGGGACAGGCTTAAGAAGGTTATGGACAATCTCCTGAGCAACGCCCTGAAATTCACCGACCGGGGGCTCATCAAGGCGGGATACCGGATAAACAAGAAAAAGAAAACCCTCACCCTTTTCGTGCGTGATACGGGTCGCGGGATCAGCCCCCAGAAGAAGCAGATTATCTTCCAGAGCTTCCGCCAGGTGGAGGAGGGTTACTCCCGGGAGTACGGCGGCATAGGCCTGGGACTGGCCATCAGCAAGAAGATTGTAGGCCAGCTGGGGGGTGACATAGACGTCTTCTCCCGCCCCGGTAAGGGCTCTACCTTCACCATCACCCTCCCCTATCGCCACGATGCGGTAGAGGAGGACCGGGAGATGTCCACCCTTATCGATGCCAGCGGCATCCTCCGCAACAAGTGGGCCCTCATTCTGGACAGGAACAAATTTTCCCGGGAGACCCTGGTCC
>QKAI01000499.1 GCA_003246505.1 Spirochaetaceae bacterium
AATAAGTTACGGTCATGTTGGATTTTCCCGCCCAGTCCCTCACCTCTCCCCCATAATGGAATCTCCCTATTGAAAAATGCCCGATCCCGTATGAGACTGGGTAAAAAAAAAGGCCACCCGTCCGGGTGGCCGTCATGATGGAGCCGAGGCAGCTAGGCCTCCTCCCCCTCCTCCGCCTCAAGGACATCCTCCCGGCTGGAGGGATGTTTCTCCCCTTCGCGGGCGAAATCCAGGGTGTCCTCGGTCATTTCGGTCAGCTCCGCCTCCTCCGTTACCCCTTCCGAAGGTCCATCCTCCTCGGTGCGGAAGAACTGCAGCTCCTCGCCGATGCGGACCGCCACCGATCCTATGACCCCGGTGGTTTCCTTAACCACGGAAATGGACTGGGATATTTCGTCTATCCCCTCGGAGACCTGGCTGATGCCCCGGGACACGTTGCTGGCCAGGGCCTGGACTTCCTCCACGGCCATCTTCACCGAATCGGACTGTCCGGTCATCTCCTCCGACTCCTCCCGCACCTCCTGGGCGGTGGACTGGAGGGAAACCATGGCGGAAATGATCTGTTCCCCCCCGGAGCGGAGTTCGGACATGCTGCGCCCTATCTCGCTCATGGAATCGGCCAGGCTCTCCACCTCCGATACGGTTTCCTTGAAGGTTTTGGTGGTCATGTCGCTGGTCTGGGAGGCTTTTTGAATACTCGTGATGATCTCGTTCAGACTCGACCCAATCTCCTTGGAGCTCTCGGCGGAGGCTTCGGCCAGCTTGCGGATCTCGTCGGCCACCACGGCGAATCCCTTGCCCACCTCTCCCGCATGGGCCGCTTCGATGGCGGCGTTCATGGCGAGGAGGTTGGTCTGGGAGGCGATATTGTCTATGACGCTGATCATCTCTCTTATTGTATCGATGCTGCTGTTGATGCGGCTGATGTTGGCGGCCGTTTCGTGGAGCTGGGCATTTCCGTTATCCATGAGGCCCACCATCTGGCTCAGGCTTTCCAGTTTGCGGTTCGTGACCTGCTCCACGTTGTTCACCGAGGCCATCATCTCGTTAATGGCGGCGGAGGATTCCTCTATCATGGCGGCCTGTTCCTGAATCCCGCTGTTCACCCTTTCGATTTTCTGGGAAATACTCAGAACCGAGTCGTAGGAATTACGCGCCGTTCCGTCCAGCTGACCCATGTCGGCGCCGATCTCCCGGGAGCTGACGGAGATGTTCTTGCCCACCTGCTCGGTCCTGTTCACCTGTTCTATCAGCCTGTCCCGGATATTCAGGTTTTCATTGGATACGCCCTTGATCCGGGTGATGATGCCGTTCAGATTGGTCTGGAAGCTGTTCAGGTTTTCGTTCAGCCGGGCCAGGTCGTCATTGGACTTGACCAGGTTCTCCGTTCTCAGATCCCCCTCTTTGAGATGATTGATGGACAAGTCGATATGGCTGATGTTTTTGGCTATGGTATTGGAGAAGAGGAGGCTTCCTATGAAGATGAGGAGCACCGCCAGGGCAGCCGCCCCGAAGGTTATGATCGTCGTCATCCGCTCGAACCGCTGTATGGAGACGTTGACCCTCTCGAACTGGTCGGAAAGTATATCCAGGGAGCTCTCCAGGGCATTGCGGTAGACCGTATGCTTGACCATGAACTCATTCATGGCGTATTCGAAGTAGGCCCGGTCCTCCGGCTTGGCCCGATCCCAGAAATTTCTTGACTCTACGACCTTGAAAAAGGTGAAGGACTCTATGAAGATATAGGTTTTCACTATGGCGTTGCGGAAGTTCTCATCGGCCTTCTTCATGTCCTGGAAACGGGTCTTTCTGAGGCTGTTCAGATTCAGGATGATATCCAGGGATTCGGACATTTTATCGCTCTGCTTCCTCAGGAAGGTCAGATTCTGAACCCTGTCGAACACTTCGTCCGTATGGGCGGCCGCCTCATAGAGGGCGTCCATGCCGTTGCGGTAGGGATTGTCCCCCATGACCCCGTAGAGATCGATGCGCTCTACGGTTATCGCCGCTTCCAGTTCCTTCAGCACATCCGCCTCCGCCTTGATGCGAGTTATGGGTATCGCCGTCAGAAAGTAGGACGCGGAAATCATTATAAAAGCCGTTATTATGAAAATAACGAGGAGAAAAAGCTTGGCCCGGATCGTCATGTTTCACCCCTTTCATTATTAGATCATGAAATTCATTATACGATGTTATCATTATCTTTGCCTTATTTTTTTTATTTTTTACTCTATTGTAATAAAGACAGTTCCCGTATAAAAAACTTGCCCCCCCGGGAAGGGGAGGGGTATAATGGGTACCGTTCGAAAATCAGGAGGTATCGTGTTTATGAAGGATTTCGTCATTGCTCTGGATCAGGGTACAACCAGCTCCCGGGCCGTTCTTGTAGATAGGAAGGGGATGATACGGGCGTCGGCCCAGGAGGAGTATCCCCAGATATATCCCCGGGAGAAATGGGTCGAACACAATCCTCTTGATATCTGGAACAGCCAGCTTAAGATGCTCAGAACTCTGATCCGGGATAATGCCCTTCCCCTGGAGAGCATCGCCGCCCTGGGCATTACCAACCAGCGGGAAACCACCCTGATCTGGGACAGGAAGACCGGAGAGCCGGTCTACAATGCCATCGTCTGGCAGTGCCGCCGCACGGCGGACTTCTGCAACGGACTCAAGGCTGCCGGCCATGAGGAGCTCTTCCGGAGGAAGACGGGCTGCAGGATCGACGCCTATTTCTCGGGGAGCAAAATCCGCTGGATCCTGGACAACGTGGAAGGGACCCGGGAGAGGGCCGACCGGGGGGAACTCTGTTTCGGCACCGTGGACACCTGGCTCATCTGGAACCTGACCGGCGGGCGGACCCACGTCACGGACTATACCAACGCCTGCCGCACCCTGCTCTTCAATATCCATACCCTGGAGTGGGACGGGGAGCTTCTGGATATCATGGGGGTGCCCTGGTCCCTGCTGCCTGAGGTGAAGAGCTGCAGCGAAATCCTGGCCGTGACGGACCGGGACCTGCTGGGAGCGGAGATCCCCATCTCCGGCGTGGCCGGGGACCAGCAGGCGGCCCTGTTCGGGCAGATGTGCCTGGCCGAAGGTTGCGTCAAGAACACCTACGGCACGGGCTGCTTCATGCTCATGAACACGGGCTCTACGCCGGTGGTATCGGAAAACGGCCTTTTGACCACCATCGCCTGGGGACGGGGGGGGAAGATCACCTACGCCCTGGAGGGAAGCGTCTTCATGGCCGGTGCCACGATCCAGTGGCTGCGGGACAACCTGGGCATCATCTCCAGCGCCCGGGAGTGCGACGAACTGGCGGAGACGGTGGAGGATACCCGGGGGGTCTACCTGGTATCCGCCTTCCAGGGGATGGGCTCCCCCTATTGGGACATGGGCGCCCGGGCGGGGGTGGTCGGTCTGACCCGGGCCGCCAACAAGGCCCATATCTGCCGGGCCGCCCTGGAATCCATCGCCTACCGGAGCCGGGACATTCTGCAGGTGATGGAGAAGGATTCCGGTCTGAAGCTCCACAGCGTAAAAGTGGACGGGGGCGCCTCCCGGAGCGACATCATGATGCAGTTCCAGAGCGATATCCTGGACGCCGCCGTCGTCCGGCCCGCCTCCATAGAGACGACCGCCCTGGGAGCCGCCTATCTGGCCGGCCTGGCGGTGGGATTCTGGGATTCCACGGAGGAGCTGGAGAAAATCTGGGCCGTGGACAGGGAATTCACCCCCCACATGGGGGAGGAGCGAAGGGCCGAACTATACGGGGGATGGCTTCACGCGGTGAAGCGCTGCCTCAACTGGGAGTAGTCGTCCTGGCCTGATCTTCCCGGGCGGCCAGAAGCTTCCCGATGACGAAGTTCATAAGCGGTTCGGGGAGTTCCCCCTGGGCCGCCTGGAGCTGTTTGAGAATTTTGAGGCTCAACTCCCCCGCATCCCCCCGCAGAATTCCCGTGCCCTGGGCACGGGCTTCCCTCACGTAGTGGTGGCTCTGGGATTCCGTTTCCCAGGTGAAGGCCTTTTCCGAATGGGGCTTGCCGTAGCAGAACTGGAAACCCTTTATAAACCCCCCCTCCTCTTCGTACCAGAAAATCACATCGAAATATTCATTGGCATACCAGAGGCGGAACCCTTCTTCCGGACGCTGCCGGACATTTTTCAGCTGCTTGATGGGGGTCATGGAAATATCATAGATTAAATTCGGCGAATTCTCAAGAAATTTAGTGGAAAAGGTCCTCTCCGGTTATT
>QKAI01000263.1 GCA_003246505.1 Spirochaetaceae bacterium
TATATTGAAAACAAGTTATTTCAAACAGGGTATACATTCCGAAAAAAGGAGCTGCTGGTTTAATAAAAACCTAAGGCTCTTTTTGTCTAAACCTAATACTACTTTGGATTAAACTATTATTGGAGTTAAGGATTTTCCAGACTGGGAAAGATAATTATTCAGACTGTATATTTGTTTTTTTCAGACTGGAAAAGATGATTATTCAGCCTGAAGAGAAGTTGGTTGGCTGACCACCCTCAGGGGCTCGTCGGTGCCGGCCATGGGAAGTTTCCTTTCCAGGCTGCTGTCCACATAAAGGTGGTACTCTCCGGGGAAGAGATCCTCCGGGAGCTGGCAAAGGACGGAACGGTCGTTGACCCGGTAGACCTTAATGGGGAACTTATCCCTCTTCCAGTCCGCCCCCTCTTTCACGGGAAAGAGATAAACCGGCGATTTGCCGTCCTCCCGCTTAAGGGCGCAGCCCGTTACCTCCAGGAGATCCCCCGGGGCAAAGAAATCCCCCTCCCTCTCCCCGCCCAGCCGTTCCACCCCATCGATGGAGGGCGTCGTATAGAGACGGTGCACCCGCTCCACCGCCGCCCGGGCGGCCAGCTTTCTCTGGAGCTCCAGGGAGGCATTCATGTTCACACAGACCCGGTGCTTCTTCCTGTCGAACTTCTCCCCGTGGGAAGAGAAATCCCCCCTTATGCTCACCCCGGCCCGGAACAGGTCCGTATGGACCGAATAGCCCGCCAGGATCTTCTCCCCCACGGTCTCCCTCATAAGATCCAGCACGCACAGGATGTCCTGCCGGGTCAGGGTGGTGTTCTTGTAAAGCATGGCATGGATCAGGTCCTCCTGGTCCAGTATGCCCGGCTTCTTCACCTTGGCCACGAGCCGGGTGTCCTCGGGGGAGTTAAAGGAATTCGGCAGCAGATAGTACTGAATCTTCATGGTATATTAATATACACCAATTCAAAGATATTTCAAGAGAAAAAGGATATGCCCGTTTTTTTTAGAAGTGTCCGTGGAAATCCTTGAGAGAGGTAAATCCGTTGGCGTCCATGTAGGCCTCGATCCCCTCCAGAACCTGCAGGGGAATCCGGGGATCCACGAAGAGGGCCGTCCCCACCTGTACCGCGGAGGCTCCCGCCAGCAGGTACTGGATCGCATGGTCGGCGGTGAAGATTCCCCCCAGGCCTATGATGGGAAGGGAGACGCACTGGGCGATGCGGTAGACGCAGGCCACCCCCACGGGGCGGACCGCCGCTCCGGAAAGGCCCGCCGTTCCCGCGGGAATAACCGGCCGGCGCTTTTTCGTGTCTATGACCATGCCCTTGAGGGTATTGATGGCGGAGACCGCGTCAGCTCCCCCCGCCTCGGCCGCTTTGGCGATCTCCCCTATGTCGGTGACGTTGGGGGTCAGTTTCATGATAAGGGGCTTCTTCGTCAGGGGGCGCAGTTTCTTCGTCAGGGACTCCACCTGGTGCGTATCGGTGCCGAAGGCCAGTCCGCCCGCTTTGACGTTGGGACAGGAGATGTTGATCTCGTAGCCCCAGTGGCAGTCCAGTTCCTCGCACTTCTCCACCAGCTCCAGATAGTCCGATTCCTTCTTGCCCCCGATATTCAGGACCGCCGGACAGGCCATATCCCTCAGAAAGGGGGCCTTCTCTACCCGGAACCGCTCCCAGCCCGGATTGGCCAGGCCGATGGAATTGAGCATTCCCGAAGGGGTCTCCACCATGCGGGGCGTATCGTTCCCCGGGCGGTGCTCCAGGGTCAGGGCCTTGGCGTAAACAGCGCCCAGGCGGGAGAGATCTATCAGTCTTCCGTACTCCTCCCCAAAGCCGAAGGTGCCCGAGGCGACCCCGACCGGGTTGGGCAGTGTTCCCGAACCTATGGTTACGGTCAAGTCCATACCAGTATCCTCGAATCGAATACGGGGCCGTCCTGGCAGACACGCAGGAATTTCCGGGGCAGATTCACCGGTATGGCGCAGCCCTGGCAGGCCCCTATGCCGCAGGCCATCACCTCTTCCACGGAAACGGAACAGGGAGCGTTCTGCTCCACCGCCAGTTCGTGGAGCCCCTTAAGCATGGGATTGGGGCCGCAGCCGTAGAAATGGGAACCGGCCAGATCGTCCCGGCTCCTCAGATAGTCGATCACGGTGCCCTCCTGCCCCGCCGAACCGTCGTCGGTGCAGATCACCGTCTCGCAGCCCAGGGGCAGATGGACCCGGGGGACGAAGTTTTTGTCCCGGAACCCCAGAACCAGAAGGGGCCTCAGTCCCGCCCGGGACAGGGCGTCGGCCAGGAAAAGTACCGGACCGGTCCCGATGCCGCCCCCGGTGATGACAGGCCGGCGGCCCGTCTCCGGCGGAGGGAAAGTCCCCCCCAGGGGGCCCAGGATATCCATGTGGTCTCCCGTTTTGAGATGGGTCATGAGGGAAGTGGCCGGTCCCCGTTTCTGAAAGATAAGGGAGGCCCGCCTTTCGGCGGCATCGTAGGAGGAGAGGGCAAAGGGCCGCCTCAGCAGGGGGCTGTCCCCCTCCCAGCAGCGCAGGGTCAGGAACTGTCCCGGCAGGGGGACGGGGCCTTTCCAGGTGAATATCAGCTCGTAGTAGTCCCGGGCGGACTCCCGGCAGCTGATGACCTCCGAATGAAACTGCTCCATGTCAGCCGCCGATGATCCGGCTCCATTCGGAATCGGAGATATTCCGGTCTTCCCGGGATTTTCTTATGAAATTCATGAGGTTCTGCAGCTTCTTGGCCGTATCCTGGCTGATGGCGTGTTCTATCCGGCAGGCTTCCTCATCGGCCCGGACCTCGTCCAGAGCCAGGACTTCCCCCAGGAATCCCTTGAGCAGATCGTGCCGTCCGGCTATCCGCTCCGCCTTTTCCAGACCCTCCGCGGTCAGATTGATGTAGGAATTTTTTTCGTAAACCACCAGGCCCTTGTCCCTCAGGTTTCTCAGCGCCCCCGTGACGGAAGGCATCTGAACGTCAAGGTGGGAGGCGATATCCTTAACCCGGGCGACCCGGTGTTTTTTTTCAAGAATAAAGATCGCTTCAAGATAGTCTTCCAGACTGGAGGTTAGGGGCTTCTTCTTCATAACCCGATAATGATAACAGATGAATAGGAAAATAGCAATATTAGCTTTTCAGGGGCAGTTCCAGGGTGACCCGAAATCCCCGGGGGGAGAGATTCTCCGGAATGAACTGTCCCCCGTGGGCATCGGCTATCCCCTTGACGAGGCTCAGGCCCAGACCGAATCCCCCCGTCTTCCCCGACCTGAGGAAGGGGGTGCCCAGTTGCTTCAGGATATCCTCGGATACCCCCGGCCCCGTATCGGTCAGGCGGACGAAAAAACTCTCCCCCCCTTTGCCAATTCCCGTTTCCAGGCAAATCGGTCCGCCGGGAGCGTATTTCCGGGCATTCTCCACAAGATTGCTCATAGCCAGGAGGAGGCGGGTCCGGTCAAAGGAGGCCCTGAAATCTCCCCCCCCATGGCTCCATTCCAGATCGGTGCCCCGTTTTTTCTGGGACGCGACGAATTCACCGGCCATGCGGTTAAGGGAGTACTCCCCGTATTCCAGTATACCCCTTCCCTCCCCCAGCCGTTTCTGTTCCAGCAGGGCGCCGGTCATACGGTCCAGGAAATCTATCTCCTCGGCCAGGGACGTACGGATCCGGGACTCACCGGTCAGTTCCAGAAGAATTTTCATGCGGGTCAGGGGGGATCGGAATTCGTGGCTCACCCCGTAAAGAAGATCCCTCAGGGAGTTCATGTGCCCCTGTATCCGGTCGGCCATGTCATCTATCTCCCTTCCGAGGAGGGCCAGCTCATCCTTTCCCCGGGGATTGACCCGGGCCTTCCAGTCGTTCCGCCCGAACTGCCCCGTCACCAGGGTCATTCTCCGAAGCGGTCCCAGAATATGTCTTACCAGGAGATAATTCACCGTTACCGCGGCTAAAAGAAAGGTGATGAATACGAGCCAGTTCAGGAGCTCCAGCCGGAAATCCCCGTGGAATTCACTGAAGACATAGGTATAGTCCCCCCTGGGGATACTCAGGTACTGTTCCCCTCCCCGGGGATAAAAAAACAGTGAAACCCATCCCCCTTCGGGATTGAGCCCTTCCTCCCCCCCATCCGCGTCCCCCTCCTCCAGCAGGAACCCGGCGGGTCCCTCAATCCGGATGATAAGCCCCGTCTCCACCTGGATCTGTTCCCAGACGTCCCGGTCCGGGGGCGTGCCGATCCGGTC
>QKAI01000256.1 GCA_003246505.1 Spirochaetaceae bacterium
TCCGATATGCGGGAATTCAGGGAGTCCGTTTCGGAGAAAAGCTCGTCCAGCCGGTTCTTGTCGGTCTTCTGCCCCTCGTGGTAGAGAAGATCGATCCGGTTGATCTCCCTCTCCAGCTCGTTCTTTTTCTCCATGAGATCGTCGATCTCCCCCTGGAGGGCCTCCGCTTCCTTCAGGCCCGCCGTCTCCCCCTCCAGGTCCTCCAGGACCAGGGCGGTTCTCCATTCGCAGGTCTTCTTGATGGAAACCACGTCCCCGTAGATATGGTCCCCCAGATAGAGGATCTCCCGGCCCTGCACGTCCAGATCCTCCTGGAGCCGGCCGAACCATCCCCCCTGGTAGATGCCCCGGGCCACGGAGCCGTTGTAGTTCTCCATGCGCCCCTCCTCATCGGTGATGCGCATGAAACGGGCCTCCCGCTGGAAGAAGGCGGGCTTGTCCGCCAGGGTGATGACCACCTCGAACACGTCCTCCCACCTCTCGTGCTCCTTCCAGAAGGGGTTCAGGGCGTAATCGAGGAGCTTCTTCGTATAGCTGTAGTCGGAATTGGTGATGATCATGAGCTTCTTGCCGTAGCCCTTGTACCGCTCCAGCATGCGGGCGACCTTGGGCTCCCTCACCACGTAGTCGTCGAAACGGGAGATGACGATATCCTTGAGGGAGCCGTTCTGGTGCACGTCGTTCACCGCCTTCTGGATGTCGTCGGCCATGGTGGTGAAATCGGGCAGGGCCAGGCCCTCCTTCTTCAGCTGCACCAGCTGGCCGAACATGACCCCCTGGGAGATGGCGAAGGCCGTGTCCAGGCTCTTGTACTGGGGAGAGCTCAGATCCACCGCCAGTTCCCCGTACTGTTCCGACTGCTCCCGGAACCCGATCTGCTCCAGCCCGTTGAAGGAGATCTTCACTTTGCCGAACCGGCTCAGCTTGAGGACGTTGCCGTTCCTCTTGTCTATGACCAGGCCGCCGATGGATCTCTGGAAATCGAATTTCAGGGCGGTGACCTCCCGGGGGTAGGCGTAGGCCCGGCTCAGCCGTTCCAGGGCCAGCCGGTGGGTCAGCTCCTCGAAGAGTTCCGTCCGGTAGCGGACGAGGGTATAATCCATATCAAAGCCGATGACCTTGATTCTTTTCATATTGAGTAAACGGTTTACATAAAGGGACATTCTCTTTTACTGCTCCAGATAGCGTATGACCACGTCCAGGTCGATGAATTCCAGATCCACGGCAATCTCCCCGAAGAGCCGGTCATCGCCCTGGGCCTGCTTTTCCAGGATGAGGTCCACCTGCTCCTGCGTCATTTCGCCCATTCTCACCAGGGCCTCTCCGATTCTGCCGCCGATAATATCTTCCACATTTTCCATAGGAATCATTATACCCCGTAATCGGGATGATTTCACACATGTTTTTTCAGGAACCGGAAATGACCTTGTGCACGATCTGGCTGAGCTCGTAGCTCAGGTAGGGTTTGCTGATGTACCCCTTGAGGCCGTGAAGCTTCATCTCCTCGATCACATCCCCCCCGGAGAGCCCCGTGGAGAGGATAACCTTCACATCCGGATCAAGGCGGATCAGCTCGTCGAAGCAGTCCTTTCCGTCCATGATGGGCATGATCATATCCAGGAGGATGAGGTCGAAGTCGTCCCCGTAGGCGTTGTAGAGATTCACCGCGTCCCGGCCGTTCTCCACCAGGGTGACGTGGTAGCCCAGCTCCTCCAGAATGTTCTTGGCGGTCATGCGCATGATGAACTCGTCGTCCACAACCATGATGCGGCCGCCCCCGTGGATCAGATCGGAGGAGTAGGTGCTGAATTCGGCGGATCTCGCCTGTTCCAGGGGGAGCTTTATCCGAAATCGGGCGCCCTGTCCCACGGTGCTCTCCACCTCGATGGAGCCGTGGTGCTGCTTCACGATGCCATAGACCGCGGCCAGCCCCAAACCGGTTCCCTTGATCTTGTCCTTGGTCGTGAAGAAGGGCTCGAAGATCTTCCTGAGCAGATGGGGGGGGATGCCGCAGCCCGTATCGGCGAAGTCCAGCTGCACGTAAGTGCCGGGCCGGAGGGGCATCCCCTCCTCACCGGGATTCCCTTCCTTCACCTCGATCAGGGAGGAGCCGATGGAAAAGACGCCCCCCGCGGGCATGGCGTGGTAGGCGTTGGTGCCCAGATTGACGATCACGTTCTGAAGCTGGGAGGGGTTGCCGGCGATGATGGACTTTTCCGCCCCCAGGTCAAGGCGTATCTCGATGCGGGGATCGATGGTGCCCTTGAGTATCTTCACCGATTCCTCCACGGTCCGGTGTATGTCCAGGTAGGTGGAGGTGGACCGCTGGCGGGTGGCGAAGGAGACCAGTTCCTGGGTCAGCTCCGCCGCCCTTCCCGTGGCGTTGATGATGATGTCGCAGAATTCGATGGATTTGGGATCGCTGTGGATCCGCTTCCTCAGAAGCTCCGCCGCCCCGAGGATGCCCCCGAGCATGTTGTTGAAATCGTGGGCGATGCCCCCGGCGAGCTGGCCCACCACGTCCATCTTCTGGATCTGCCCCAGTTTCTCCTGCCGGGCATGCTGCTCCGTTATGTCCTTGAGGACCAGGATCATCCCGGAGATCCGGTCGTTCTGAAACAGATTCGGCGAGGCGGAATAGTCCACGAAATACTCCCGCCCCTTGCGGTTGACCAGAAGGCAGCTACGGGATCCGGAAATGACCTGCCCCTGTTTCAGGACCTCGGCAAAGGGATCCTTCAGGGGTTCCCGGGAGGGGACGGCGTGGAGGGAGAGGATATCCTCCAGCCTCCGGCCGATGCCCTCCTCCGGGGAGACTTCCGTCAGGAGCTGGGCGATGTTGTTCATCTCCGTTATGCGCCCCTCCCCGTCGCTGTAGATGACCGCGTATCCTATGAGATTGATGGTTTTCCTCAGATTCTCTTCCCGCTGTTCCAGATCACGGCGCGCCCTGTCCAGTTCGGCCATATATTCGTCAAGAGACCCTTTACCGCTGTCCTTCGTACCGCTACTACCCATGATCGCCTTCTGAGGATGGAGAGGATGAATTAAATATAAGCATTATCCATCGTGAAATCAAAGGGGAAAGTAAAAAAAAATCATCCCCCCGCCAGGGACCCCAGCAGGGCCAGGGCCCGCTCCGTCTCCTCCGTCACGGGGGATCCGAAACTGAGGCGCAGACAGTCGGAATAGCGCCCCCCCGGAGAGAAAGCCTGACCGGGGACGGTGCTTATCCGTTCCTCCAGGGCCCGGTGGAAGAGATCCAGGGTATTCACGTTTCCCGGCAGGCGGACCCAGAAGTAGTACCCCCCCCGGGGTTCGGAGATGGTGGTTCCCCGGGGGAAGTGTTCCAGAATGAGCCCTTTGAGGCGGCAGGACTGATGGAAGATCGCCTTCTGCAGGGCCAGCAGATGCTTCTCATAGTGCCCCCGGGAGAGGAATTCCCCCATGGCCGCCTGGAGCAGGGGGGATCCGCCCAGGGTCTGGGTCAGCTTGAGGTGGGCGCAGCGCCTGTGGAACCGCCCCCCCATGAGCCACCCGATGCGGAAACCGGGGCCGGCGGTTTTGCTGAAGGAGGAGCAGTAGAGCACCCGCCCCTCCCGGTCCCAGCTTTTGAGGGGGCGCCGGATATGGTGATCGTGGGAGCAGTCGCCGTAGATGTCGTCCTCTATGATATGGCCGTCATAGGTTTCCGCCAGGCGCACCGCCCTCTCCCGGTTCCCGGCGGGCATGATGAAGCCCAGGGGGTTCTGATGGGCCGCCGTCATGATGACCGTTCTCGCGAGCCCCCTTTTCATGGCCGATTCCAGAATGTCCAGATCCATACCGGTGCGGGGGGAGGTGGGGATGGGGAGGACCTGCCTCTTCAGCTCTCCCAGGATCTGCACCAGCCCCAGGAAGAGGGGGCTCTCTATGGCCACGGTCTCCCCCGGCGCGGTAGCGGTCTGGATGGCAAGGGAGAGGGCCTCGGTGCACCCGTTGGTGATGAGGATCTCCTCGGGGGAGGCGGAAATCCCCCGGGCGTAGAGAAGCTTCCCCATGGCCCTGCGGAGAGGGTAGTAGCCCGATTCGTCGCTGTACTCCTGGAGCAGTTCGTCCTTCTCCTTCATAACCCGGGCCAGGGCCTGCCGCAGCCCGGCCACGGGCAGGAGGGAGATATGGGGGACCCCCGCGCCCAGGGGGACGATGGACCGGTCGTTGCCCGCCTCCACCACCTGCCCTATGACGCTCAGGGG
>QKAI01000037.1 GCA_003246505.1 Spirochaetaceae bacterium
AGGTTCTTACGTCGATGAGCGAAAAGGGGGAGTCCGATTCAATAAGCTTCGCCAGCTTCGAATATTTGATCCTTCCCGTGATTACCTTGTAGGCATAGAATGCCAGCAGAAGCCCGATGATCAGGGCATATCTCGTTTCCACAGACTCTCCTTACATGGCCTGGGACATCATCTGCATAATGCCGCCGCCGTTGGTTATTTTAGTAAAACCCTCGTTCACGAGGAACCGCACCGCATAGGCGCTCCGGGCGCCGGAGGCGCAGTAGAGAACCAGCTCCCTGTCCTTGGACCCCAGTTCGCCCAGCCTGACGGGAAGCTCGTCCAGGGGGATGTTGACCGCGCCGGGATAGGCGCCCATCTCGAACTCCTCCGGGGTCCTCACATCCACCACCAGCTTGCCCTCCCTCTTGACCTCCGCGGTCTCCTTCGCCTCCCCGGCGGAGGGACTCGCTTCCTCCTCCTCCAGGCTTTTCTGTTCTATGGGGGAGAGGCCGACCCGGATGGCTTCGTAGCCGACGGCCCTTTCAAAGCGCTCCAGGCTCTGGTATCCGCCGCCGATATAGGTCACATCCCCAAAACCTTCCAGCATGAGGGACCGGACCACCCGGTGGGCTATCTTGCCCGTGTCATCGCAGACGATGACCGGGGTGTCCCTGTCTACCGAGTAGAGCTGGCTCTGTACCTGTTCCGCCGCCATATTGACGGAACCCTCCACATGGCCCTTCCGGAAGGTGAATACGTCCCGGATATCCAGGAAAAGAACCTTCTTGCCCTGAACGGCGCCTTCCAGCTCCGCCGCCGTGATGAGGGGGCTGTAGCCGGAAATCCGGTTCTCCGCGGCGAAACCGGCGATATTGACCGGATCGTTGGCGGAACCGAAGGGAGGGGCATAGGCCAGATCCAGCTCGGAGAGATCCGACACGGTCATGCCCCCGTAGATGGCCGTGGAAAGCACGTCGAGACGTCTGTCCACCCCCGCTTCGCCGGACACCTGGGCGCCGAGGAGTTTTCCCGAGCCCTTCTGGTAGATGAGCATGATCGTCATCATTTTGCCGCCGGGATAGTATCCCACATGGTTTTCCTTGCGGATGACTACCGCTTCCGGATCGAGTCCGGCGTCCCTGGCCTGTTTCATATTGATGCCGGTGCTTCCCGCCACGGCGTCGAAGAACCGAACGATGGAGGTCCCCTGGGAGCCCCGGTATTCCATGGGCTTGTCGGAAATCGCGTTGTGCGCGGCGATTCTGCCCTGCCTGTTGGCGGGACCGGCCAGGGGAATTCTCACGGTTTTGTTCAGGACCCGGTGGTTGATCTCGGCCATATCGCCGCCGGCGAGAATATCCGGATCGCTTGTCTGCAGGTGAGAGTTGACCTGCAGTCCCCCGGAGGGCCCCAGTTCCAGTCCCGCGTCCTGGGCCAGCTTAAGGGTCGGCCGGACTCCCACGGACATGAGGACCATATCCGCTTCCACTTCCGTGCCGTCATTCAGGGTAACCGATCCGTCATTAATGGAGGAGAGGGCCTTGCCCGCGTAGAGGCTTACGGAACGGGCTTCCATCTCTTCCTGAATGGAGGCGGATATCTCCCCTTCGAGAAGGGGCATGACGTAGGGGGCCATCTCTATGACGCTGACCGTCATGCCCCGCTTTGTCAGGGCTTCCACCATTTCCAGCCCAATGAATCCGCCCCCCACCACTACCGCTCTGCGGGGTTTTTTCTCTTCGATGAAACTATTGATGTTGTCCATGTCCTCCAGGGTCCAGAGGGAGAACACATGGGATTTATCCACACCCTTAAGTCCGGGGATAAAGGGCTTTCCCCCCTGGGAGAGGATGAGTTTGTCGTAGGAATAGGTTTCCTCCTTTCCCGTTGTCCTGTTAATCGCCTTAACGGTTTTTCCCTTCCTGTCGATGCTGACCGCTTCGGTCAGAGTCTTGATCTTTACATTATACTGGGAATGAAAGCTTTCCGGGCTCTGGAGAATCAGCTTGCTCCGGGATTTAATGTCCCCCGCAATGTAGTAGGGAAGGCCGCAGTTGGCAAAGGATACATCCTCTCCGGCCTCTAGGACGGTGATATCCAGATCCGGATCCATTCTTCTGGCTCTGGCGGCAGCGGTAGCTCCGGCGGCGACCCCGCCTACGATCAACAGTTTCTTCATATATACCTCTCTTTATATTTCACAACTAATATATGGAAAATAATATATAGAATTCACTATGTCAACCCTCTTTTAAGATAAATGGGTAATTTTTTATCATTATAATCAAATCAGAGGGAATTTGCCAGAAAATCCCGAATCAGCTTCTCGATTTCCGAACGGGTTTCCCCGTGTACCAGATCGTTTCTCAGGGCGGAAGATCCGGGGATGCCCTTGGTGTAGGCGCAGAGATGCTTCCGGATCTCCTTGGAGGCGCGCTGTTCGCTCAGATAGGAAAGGGAGGAAATGTACTGGGAGAGGGCTGTCTCCATTTTTATTGTCAGGCTCTGGGGAGGGGCTTCCTCCCCCGTTTCCAGGAGGTGGCGGGTATTCCTGAAGATGAAGGGATTGCCGATGGCTCCCCGGGCGAACATGATTCCGGCGCATCCCGTCTCCTCCAGCATGCGCCGGGCGTCGTCGGGGGTGAAGAGGTCCCCCGAACCGAAGACGGGTACGGGAAGCGCTTCGACAAGCTCCCTGAGGGGCTGCCAGTCCGCCTTTCCCCCGTAGCCCTGGCTCCTCGTGCGACCGTGGATCGTTACCGCCGCTGCCCCCGCCTCAACGGCTTTCTCCGCCGCCTCCCGGTAATTCAGGGACCAGGCGTCCCATCCGGTGCGTATCTTCACCGTCACCGGGGTGTCATGGCCTACGGAGAGAACCTTCACCAGGGAGGCGATCCTGTCGGGGGTCTTCATCAGGGCCGAACCGGCTCCCGATTTGATGATTTTGGGTACGGGGCAGCCGCAATTCAGATCGATCAGGGAGGGCTGGAAGGAAAGAACCCGCTCCAGGGATTTCTCCGCCGCCTCGACGGTGCCGGTGAATAACTGTATGGCGTAGCGTTCCTCCCGGGGATCCCTCTCCATCATGGGCAGGGTCTTGGCGTTATCCCGGAAGACCGCCTCGCAGGAGATCATTTCCGTATAGGTCAGATCGGCGCCCCACTCCGCAGCCACACCCCGGAAGGCCCGGTCCGTAAAACCGGCCAGGGGGGCGAGGAAGAGGTTGCCCGGAAGGAGAAGTTTCCCAATCCCTACGGGGCGGTAAAGGGATTCGGCCATCAGAGTCCGAAGAGACGGCAGGCGTTGTCGTGCAGCGCCTGGAGAACCGTCTCGTCATCCTCCTCCCGCAGCTCCGCGATGAACCGGGCGGTGGAGGGAAGATAGAGGGGGCGGTTTCTCTTGCCCTTGAACTCGGCGGGTATCATGAAGGGGGCTTCGCTCTCTATGACGATCCGGTCCAGGGGAAGATTCATCACCGTCTCGTGGAGGTTCTTGGCGTTCCGGTAGGTGACGTTCCCCGCGAAGGAGAAGTAAATGTTGTCATGCTGTTCCAGAACCTGTTCGGCATAGGCCCAGTCCTCGGAGTAGCAGTGCAGGACGCCTCCCCGGTCGGGAACCCGGTCGGAGAGGATATCGAGGATATCCTTGCCCGCGGTTCTGTTGTGGATGATCACGGGCAGATTATAGGTCTGGGCCAGCTCCAGCTGGGCGATGAAAAGCTCTACCTGGGAGCTCTTGTCGCCGAATTTCTTATAATAGTCCAGTCCCGTTTCTCCGATGGCGATAACCCGGTCCTTCTGGATGCCGTCGTAGATGACCTGCTTCCAGTCCCGGCCGGGATGCTTGACTTCGGAGGGGGAGACCCCGATGGCGAAATAGACATTGGAGGCGGTCTTGAGGTTGTTGTAAACCTGCTCGAAATCGGAGAGATTATTGGTAACACTAATTATATGGGAAATGCTTTCCTGTTTCGCTTCCTGAGCGATTATCAGCTGTTCTATGGGATCTTCATTGATCAGCCCAATGTGAGCGTGAGTGTCAAAAAAATTCATACGGATTGATTCCTTAGGGGAAGGCTGTGATAGGCGGGGTCTACAACCACGCTACTCTATAACTATCAGACTACTATACACGAGAAAAGGGGGGAAGTCAATCTAAATGTCACAGGGCCCTGAGAATAGGGAATCCGGCTCCGGGGAAGGATCATCCCCGGAGACGGCCTGTCAGCCTTCTATATCCAGGGGGATAATCGTGTCGGAGCATTTTTTAATCAGCCCCGCCAGGACTTTGCCCGGACCGGCTTCGAAATGGTGGGTGATGCCGTCCTTTTCCATGCGGCTGACCGTTTCCACCCATCTCACCTGACCGGTGATCTGCTCTATGAGTGCCTTCTTCAGGGCATCCCTCTCCCTCACCGGAGCGGCGATCACATTGGGGTAGACATCCATGGCCGCGTCGGAGAAGGGGGTGGCCTCCACCGCTTCGATGAACTCCCTTTCCACGGGCTTCATGAAGGGGGAGTGGAAGGCGCCGGAGACCCGCAGGGGGATCAGGCGGCCCTTGCCCCCGTCCTTAAGCTTCGCGCCCAGAAGGGCGATCTGATCCTTGTTGCCGCTGACAACGGTCTGGTCAGGGGCGTTGAGGTTGGCGATGTAGATGTCGGGGATTCCGGCCATGGCTTCGGCCACTTCCTCCCCGGTCAAACCCACCACGGCGCCCATGCCCACGTCGGGGTCGTTGACGCCGCCCATGAGTTCGCCCCTTCGGGCCACGAGCCTTAAACCGTCCATGAAGGAGAAGACTCCCGCCGCGTAGAGGGCGGCATATTCGCCCAGGCTGTGCCCGGCGGTGACATGCCAGTTGACGCCCCTGTCCTTCAGGTAATCCGAGTATATGGCGCAGACCGTATAGAGGGCCGGCTGGGTGAACTGGGTGCTGTTGAGCCGATTCTCCGGATCCTCCAGGATCAGCTTTTCCATATCGTAATCGAGGCAGCAGTTGGCCTCCCCCAGTAATTCGTAACCCCTGGGGTATTTATCCAGGATATCCTTCCCCATTCCCTTAACCTGAGATCCCTGTCCGGGAAAAACAAGTGCTATCTTCATGGTGGCGCTCCCTAAATTGATTTTGACAAAAAATTACCATATGTCCAATTAAAAGTCAATCATCCCTCTCCAATTGCACTATTCCCTTTTTCCTGATATTCTGTTTCCATGAATTTCACTTCCATCGAAGAGTATGAAGCCTACCTGGAAAGAGGGGCTATTCTGCCCGAGGGGGTCAGCAGTTCCCGGTGTGCCCTCTCCTTTTTTCCGAAGGAACTGGCCGTGGCCGGGGAGACGGGAAAACCCTATCAGATGAACCTGACCCTTCTCTCTCTGGATGAACCGACGGAGAGTTTTTCCGCCCTTTTCACCAGGAACGCTTTCCCCGGGCATCCCGTCGTCATCGGCAGGGAACTGGTCCGGGAGAAAAGGCTGAAGGGGCTTATCATAAATAACCGCATCGCCAATGTGGAGTGCCCCGGCGGCTATGAAAAGAGCCAGAAAATCCGCAAGCGGACGGAGGAGCTTCTTCCCGGCGACGGGGTGGTGTTTCCCTTTTCCACGGGCATCATAGGATGGGAGCTTCCCGTCGACGAAATGTTAGCGGCCCTTCCCGCCCTGGTGGAGTCCCGAAAGGGGGGATCGGCCCTGGCCGCCGCCCGTTCCATCATGACCACCGACTCCTTCCCCAAGGCTTTCACCGTACCGGCGGGGGAGGGGATCATCACGGGCATCTGCAAGGGGGCCGGAATGATCGAACCGAATCTGGCCACCATGCTTGTCTTCGTCATGACCGACGTGGCCATCTCCCGGGAGGATCTTGGCTCCTGCTGGGAGGAAGCCTGCCGGTCCAGCTTCAACCGGATCAGCGTCGATTCAGATCAGAGCACCAGCGATACGGCGCTCATCTTCTCCACCAACAGGAAAAAGGCCGGCCGTGGGGAATTCCTGGCCGCCCTGAAGGAGATCACCCGGCGCATGGCCCAGAACGTGGTCCGCAACGGGGAGGGAACGGGGCACGTGATAGAAGTGGCCGTGGAGGAAGCCCTGACCGAAGAGGAGGGTGCTTCCGCCGGTAAGGCCCTGGTGAATTCCCCCCTGACCAAGAGCGCCGTTTACGGGAACGATCCCAATGTGGGCCGCCTCATACAGGCCCTGGGGGACTGGGCGGGAAACGCCGGGATTCCCCTGGACCGGAACCGGGTCAGCCTTGCCATGGGGGATACGGATCTCTATAGGAACGGAGCCTTTCTCCTGGATTCGGAGAAGGAGGCCCGCCTCCACCGGTACCTGAAGGAACGGGCCCTTCCCCTGCCTTCCCCGGGGTTCCCGGTCCATGAAAATAATGTTAAGATTACCCTCCGTCTGGGGAGGGGTTCGGAAAAATCCCGCGTCTGGGGTTCGGACCTCTCCTGCGACTACGTGACGATAAACGCGGAATACCGATCCTGACAGGCCGTGAAGCGAGGAAAGTGTGATAGATCAAAGTCTTAAAAATGATGTGAAAGAGGCTCAGGAAATAATTCAAAATGCCCGGAAAGAGGTCAGCCGGAAGGTGGTCGGCCAGGAAGCCCTGGTGGACGGGCTTCTCATGGGGATCCTGGCGGGAGGTCATATCCTTGTGGAAGGCGTGCCGGGCCTGGCCAAAACCCTGGCCGTTCAGACCTTCGCCGATATCCTCAGCGTGGATTTCAAGAGGATACAGTTCACCCCGGATCTCCTGCCCGCCGACCTGACCGGCACCATGATCTACCGTCAGCAGACCGGGGAGTTCATCCCCCGCAAGGGACCGGTCTTCTCCCATATCGTCCTGGCCGACGAAATCAACCGGGCCCCGGCCAAGGTGCAGAGCGCCCTTCTGGAGGCCATGGCGGAGAAGCAGGTGACCATCGGCGATTCCACCTACAAGCTCCCCGATCCCTTTTTCGTCCTGGCCACGCAGAACCCCATCGAACAGGAGGGGACCTACCAGCTCCCGGAAGCCCAGCTCGACCGGTTCATCGTCAAGGTCCTCGTATCCTACCCCACCCCGGAGGAGGAGCTGGAGATCATGCGCCGGGTGGACAGGCTGGACAGCATCACCCTCTCCCGCATCCTGAATCCCCAGTCCATCGCCCGGGTCCGGGAGATCGCCCGGAAGATCGAGCTGGACGAAAGCGTGGAGAAGTACATCGTATCCCTGGTGGCCACCACCAGGGAGCAGAACAGGAAGAAACTGCCCTTCATCCGTTTTATCGAATACGGCGCCTCTCCCCGGGCCACCATTGGCATGATGCGCTGCGCCCGGGTCAAGGCGCTCATGGAGGGACGGGCGTTCGTCCTCCCCGAGGATGTGCAGGACGTGGCGAAGAGCGTTCTCCGACACCGGATCGTCCTGTCCTACGAAGCGGAAGCGGAGGAGATGACCGCGGACAGCGTGATCGATTCCATCATTTCCCACGTTTCCGTGCCCTGATGACTGACCAGGGAGAACTGAGCCGCCGGGTCAAACGCATTCAGATCGTATCCAAACGCCTGGTGGACACTCTTTTCACGGGTAACTACAAATCCCTCTTCAAGGGCCCGGGCCTGGAATTCGACGAAGTGCGCTCCTACAACCCCGGGGACGACGTCCGTTTCATCGATTGGAACGTCTCCTCCCGCATGGGGGAGCCCTTTACGAAGACCTTCAAGGAGGAGCGTGAGATGAACATCATGATCCTTCTGGACGCCTCCGCCTCCCTGCGGCGGGACGCGGGGGGCAGCAAAAGGGACATGTCCGGCTACATCTTCTCCCTCATCGCCCACGCGGCCAACGCCAACCACGACCGGGTGGGAACCCTTATCTTCTCCGACCGGATCGAGCAGTATCACGTACCCATGAAGGGGAACAAGAACATCCTCAAGCAGGTATCCCTGGTCCTGAGCTTCGAACCGGAGGGGACCGGCTCCGACCTGGCCCTGGCGGCCCGTACCGCCATGGAACTCATGAAGAGAAGGGGCATTTGCTTCATCATCTCCGATTTCAAGACCGACGGCTACTGGAAGGATCTCACCCTTCTGGCGCGGAAGCACGATGTCATTGCGGTTTCCCTTTTTGACAAACGGGAGCGCCAGCTGCCCCGCATTGGCCTCATCGAGCTTCAGGACCGGGAGACGGGTCAGCGTCAGCTCTTCCACGGGGGCAGCCGCAAACTGCGGGAAGAGTACAGGGAGTTCTGGGATCTCCATTACTATAAACTGGTGGAACACTGCCGGGCCAACGGCATAGACTATGTGGAGATCGAAAGCGGTGACGACCCCCTGGAAAGGATTCTCCAGTTCTTCAAAAGGAGAAAGCGGGGATGAGACCCTATCTCCTGCTCCTGCTCCTCCTCCCGGCGTCACTCTCCGCCCAGTGGGACATGGTGGACGAGGTCTTTATACCCCCCACCTTCTACGTGGGAGATTCGGTTCTTCTCCAGTTCCGCCTCGTCTGGGAGGGGGAGAAGGAGCTCAAGGCCCCGGAAACTCTTCCCCAGTCGGAGTGGCTGGAACTGGAATCGGTAACGGTGGACCAGAGCGGGTACGAAGCGAATGTGACGGTTCGCTTCAAATCCTACATGGTGGGAACCCGGTCCCTCCCCACCCTGGAGCTGGGAGACATCGTCCTGGAGGACCTGAAGATATTCACAAGCTCCCTGGTGGAGCAGGAGAAGGTTCAGACTCTCAGGGGTCTGCGGGACAATCTGGATTTTCCCGGCATCAATCTTCTCATCCCCCTCTTTCTTCTGGTGCTCATCTGCTCCCCCTATCTTCTCTATCTCCTCTTCCGGCAGATCTACTTCCATGCGGTCACCCTGTTCCGCTGGATCCTGAGGAGCGGACCCCGTAGAAGGATCCGCCATCTGGCGGCCAAGCTCAACGCCCGGGTGGAGGATAGCGGCAGGGAGAGGGAGTTCTTTATCGCCTATTCCAACGGGGTCCGCCGCTATCTGACCGAGAGGACGGGACGGGATTTCCTCTCCCTGACCACCAGGGACATGAAAGGCCTGAACCCCCCGCCCGTGGACAGAGTGACCTGGGAGCAACTGACCGAACTGCTCCGAACGGCGGACCTTGTCAAATTCGCCGGAGAGAGGATAGGACGCAAGGAGAAGGTGCGGAGCCTGGAAATCCTGGGGAATTTCATAGAGAATCTGGAGAAGGAGGATTTCAATGCTGACCTTTGACGATCCGGCTTATCTCGCTCTCATCGCCCTCTTTCCCCTTCTTGTCTCCTTCCTCTACCTTCGCAAAAACAGGGGCGGGGGGATTCCCTACTCCTATCGGGTGTGGAACGGGAAGAACACCCTTTATACGCCCCTCTCCCTAAATATCGCCTATTTCGCCACGGAAATCGCCCTCTGGATCGCCCTGGTTCTCCTCGTCGTCGCCCTGGCGGGACCCTCCCTGGCCTCAAACAGAAAGGTTTATCTGGAGCGGGGCATGGATATCATGATCGTCCTGGATCAGTCTCCGAGCATGGCCGCCCGGGATTTCGGAGCGGAGGACCGGCTGACCACGGCCCGGGAGATGGTAAAGGACTTCATTTCCACCCGGGAGAACGATTCCATCGGCCTGGTCAGCTTCTCCGAGGAGGCCCAGCTGAGACTTCCCCCCACGGTGGACCACGATCTTTTATTTTCCACCCTGGACGATATCGCCATCATGGACCGGGGGGACGGCACGGCCATAGGAATGGGCCTGGCACTGGCGGTCCTCCATCTCTCCTCCAGCACGGCCGGAGAAAAGGCCATACTCCTCATCACCGACGGGGATAACAACGTGGGGGAAATTCAACCCGCCACGGCCGCCTCCATGGCAGCTCAGACCGGCATCCGCATCTACACCATCGGTCTGGGAACCACCGGCGACGTGCCCATCGAATTCCTGGACAGGGAGTCGGGAAAGATCCTTTCGGGAACCATGAAGAGCGTCTACGACGGAACCCTTCTTAAGCGGATCGCCGAAATCAGCGGGGGAGACTACTTTTATGCCCGCAGTTCCGGCTCCCTGGAGACCATTCTGCAGACCATTAACACCCTGGAGTCCTATGAGGTGAGAACGAAGATTACGGTGGTTAAGAATTCCTTCCACAATCAGCTCATCCTCATCGCTCTGGCCCTCTTCTTCGCCCACTGGCTGGTGCGCCGCGTCCTCCTGGGAGAGATCCTATGAGAATTATGGAACCCCGGTATTTCTGGATTCTCGCCGTCCTGCCCCTCGTCTGGATCATCAGCCTTATCGTTCACCGGCGCAGCATTTTCTTTCTTAAGAGCCTGGGCTACGTAAGGGGCACCCTGATCGACAGCCAGTACCGCATCAGAGCCTTTCTCCGTTTTCTCCTGCTCAACGGTATCCTCGTCTTTTCTGTCCTCGCCCTGGTCGACTTCCACTGGGGTCTCGAACCGGAGCACAGCGACAGAAAAAATCTGGACATCGCCCTGGTTTTCGACATCTCCAACAGCATGCTGGCGGAGGACGTGGGGGGGAGCCGGCTGGACCGGAGCCGGGACGCGGTGTATCTGCTCATGGAAAACCTGGCCAATTCCCGGTACTCCTTTACCCTCTTCAAGGGGGAGCCGCTCCTTTTCATCCCCCTGACTGAGGACCGGATCATCCTGGAGAATTTTCTGTCCCGTATCAATCCCTCCTATCTGAGTTCCCCCGGATCCAACCTGGAAAAGGCCCTGGCGCGGGGACTGGAGACGCTGCCCGTGAATCAGGAAAGGAACAGGGCGGTCCTTCTCTTTACGGACGGGGACAATCTGGAGGGGAACGCCGCCGCGGCGGCGAGGAAGCTCTACGACGAGAACGTCCGCCTCTTCGTTTTCGGTATCGGTACGGAGGAGGGGGCTCCCATCCGGCTGGGGGACGGATCCTACCTGGCCGACCGGGAGGGGAACGTGGTTCTCTCCCGGCAGAACAGAGCCCTTCTTAAGGAGATAGCCGAACTGACCGGAGGACAGTACCTGGATCTGTCCGAGGTGCATCAGCTGAGCGGGATTGAGGAAATTCTCACTCAATCCTACGGGGAGATGGAAGAGAGGGGTATCGGAGCCGTATCCCTCTCCCGATACCGGCTGTTCTGCGGCATCGTCCTCCTGCTCCTGGTCCTCTATTTCGTACAGGGGAGGCTCCGATGGAACTGAGGAAAACAGCGACCCTTCTGGCGTCCCTCATTCTTTTTCATTCCTGCAGCTATGTGAATCCGGGGCTTCTGGTTTTCTGGGGCAATTATCAGATGGACCAGGGGAATTACCAGAAAGCCAACGTGTCCTATCTGGACGCCATGGACTGGGACACGAACCGGGGAATCATCGAATATAACCTGGGCAATTCCTATTACAGCCTGGGTGAGCGCCAGTCCGCCATGATCCGTTGGGATCAGGCCGAGTCGGAGGAGCGTGATTTCCAGTACATGCTGATCTTTAACAAGGGCGTCTTTTACTATGAACGGGGTCTGTATCTGGAAGCGGCCCGGTCATTCAAGGCCGCGGTGAATCTGAACCCATCCGACAGGGACAGCAAGATCAATCTGGAGCTGGCCCTGGGCCGGGTGAATTCCAATGCGGAACGGCAGCCGGACGAGAAAAAAGCCGAGGATAACCAGAATCTGTTCGACGACACGGAGAGGCTTTTGAGCTATCTCAAACGGCAGGAAGAGAACAGCTGGGAGGGGGGAGAGGAGAAAGTATCCACCCGGGAGAATGACTGGTAATGGCAAGAAGGGTATTTTTTTTACTGATGGCACTTCTGGGGGTCTCACTTTTCGCTCAAGAGAACATTACCCAGGACAAGGCCTATGTGGGCAGAAATTTCAAGGTCTATATCAAAACCAGAATTCCCTACTCCCGGGATCTGAATGTGGAGCTGACCGAGGATTTCGATCAGCTCCAGTCCGCCGGCGATCCCTATCTCAGGCCATATAACGCCCTGACAGACCGGGAAGGGGAGATCATCTATGAGGACATGTCCGAGATAGTCCTGACCTTCCGGGCCGAGGGGGGTGATATTTACACCTGCCGGGGTGTCCGGCTCTACCGTCAGCAGTTCGAATCGGTCATTCCCGATTTTCCCGTTGTGGTCCACAACTGGGACGAGGGAAATCTGGACTATCCCCTTCAGGTCTACTGGTCTCCGGTCAAATCGGAGGCCTATACCGGGGAAATCGTCTCACTTATCCTGAATGTGCGCTATATGGAGAATCTGGATTTTCCCGAGAGCATCGGCCTGGGGAAACCGGCCCTGGGAAACCTGGAGCAGGTGGAACTCCCCGGCCGGATCGATACCTACGACATGGGAGACCGCAAGGTTTACTCCTATCCCCTTGAGAGCTGGTATTTTTTCTCCGGAGAAACGGGGGAGCTGACCATCCCGGGAGGGGAAGCCCGGATACGGGGTCTCAACAGAAAGATCCCCGATCAGAACATCCGCATACTGCCCCTCCCGGAGGAGGTAAACCGGTCCGGCGGGGTGGGGGATTTCTCCCTGAGTACCCGCCTGTCCGGGGACAGCGCCGCGGAGGGGGAGATCCTGACCTTCACCGTCCGCATCGAGGGCACGGGGAATTTCTCATTCCTGAGCTTCCCCTCCGTGGAGGGGGAGGGCATGGAACTGATCAATACGGCCGATGAGGAGGAGCTCATTCCCACAGAAGCGGGGTACAGCGGATTTCGTGAACGGGTCTACCGGTTCCAGGCGGGATCCCGCCCGACCCAGAGCATAAGCTGTTCCTCCTTCAGCTGGATTAATCCGGAAACCCATAGGATCGGCACGTATCGGGGGGAGACCTTTCCCGTACAGGTAACCCTTAAGGGAAATCTTGCGGAACAGAATCTGTCCCTTCTCACCCCTTCGGAATTGGAATGGCTTATTGTAAAGGAAAGGATGTCCGGACCGGCCAAATGGTTTCTCTTTCTTCCCGGCCTCATCTATTTCCTCATCCTCCTTTTTTCCCTCTCCAAGGATAACGGCGCCCGCAATCTTCCCCTTCTGCTTATCTGCCTCCCCCTTTTTCTCTCCCTTACCTCGGGGACGGAAAGAAAGATCGCCGCTTCGGAAGCCCTGGCCCTTTACGAGAAGGGGGAGTACGGGGAGAGCTATCGGCTGTTCCGGGAGCTTGAGGATAATACGGGCTATGCCGCCTATCTCCCCAATCTGGCCATAATCGAATTCTACAGGGGAAATCCCGTGGAAAGCGAGATCCTCTTCCGGGAAGCCCTCGGTCGGCTGCCCGGGGATCCGGCCATCAGAAAAAAGCTTTTTCAGATGGAGGCCCTGGCCGGATTGAAGGATCAGTACTATGCCGGAATCAATCCCGGCAGCGCCCTGCTTTTTCTTCTCTTTGCGGCGGGGGGGAATCTTTTTTTCCTCTCCCTGGCCGGTTATCTTAAGAGGCGGAAGTTGAGGCTGCTTTTTCTCATGGCCACGATTTTTTTCCTCTCCCTGGGACTGGGGGGAGCCTCAGCCCTCTCTTTTTACCAGAGTAGAAGGCCCCAGGGCATCATCATGGAGAGGGGCGGGGAGACCGGCCGGCTCAGGCGGATTCCGGAGGAGACCGCCGAGGAATGGCTTACCCTGCCCCCGGGGACCTCTCTGTTCCTGATTAGGGAGAAGAGGGGCTATTACTTCATAAGGACAGGTTACGGTCTGGAAGGGTGGATAGACAGGGATCTCGTTAAGCCCGTGGAAATCGGAGGAAGCAGGGAGTCATGAATGGGATGGAGGATTTCCTGAATCTTTACCCGCCGGGTAAGGAAACGGCCGGTGAAAAGGATAAGGGAGCCAGGAAGAAAATCTCCAACAGCCCGGGGAGAAAGACACTGGAAAAAATGGAAGCCCAGTCGACCCTGGATATTCACGGCATGACGGAGGAGGAGGGGAAACGGGAAATCCTTGATTTTATCGCCCAATGCCGCCGCAGGAGTGTGAAAAAGGGAATGATCATTCACGGGAAGGGCCTGCACTCTCCCGACGGTGCCGTACTCAGGCCGATGGTCAGGAAAGTGCTTGAAAAACATCCCCATATCAAAAACTGGGGCAGAGCCTCCCGATCAAACGGGGGAGACGGGGCAACCTGGTTTATTCTGTAAATGAGGGAAAAGTGGATCCTATCTTTCTCTAAAGATAATTCTGCCTCGGGTGAGGTCGTAGGGGGAGAGGGCTACTTTGACTTTATCGCCGGGAACAATTCTTATATAATGCTTTCTCATCTTGCCGGACAGATGAGCGAGAATGACATGCCCGTTTTTTAACTCGACTCTGAACATGGTGTTGGGAAGGCTTTCCTTGACAACTCCTTCCACTTCAATCGCTTCTTCTTTACCCAAAAAGGACTCCTTGTTTTTTTTATTCCACGGAATTCTATGTCAGAAAAGCTACTTTGTCAACATGGATGGAAAGTACATCTTGACATTTTTATGCAAATGGGGATAATTGTCCCATCAAAATTTAGATTAGGAGCCGGAGAGACATGGGGCAAAGCTATTCTGATCAGATGTATAACAAACTAAAAGAGATGAGAGAGGAATTACTTAAAAACCTGATTTCCGAAAATGAGGATTTTAGGGCCGCCGTTGAAGATCTTGGTTTAAACGATCTGGCGGATGTAGCTTCCAATGACATCGATTGCCGAACCCTGGAAGTTCTGGGTAACCGGGATAAGCTCCAGCTCGAAAAGATAGATGCGGCCATCTCCCGCATCAAGAACGGAACCTACGGCATCTGCGCCTCCTGTACGAAAATGATCTCCAAGGACAGGCTGGAAGCCATACCCTATGCGGCGCTCTGTATTGAATGCAAGCAGAGGGCGGAGAGAAACAAAAGGTAGTTCCCCGACCCGAATCCGTTAAACCCTAAAGTCCCTTTCACCCTGACCGATATTAAAAAGGTAAGGATGGAAGAGCAATGAATGTTTCTTTGGGTATGGTAAATCCGATCGAACTGTCGTCCGCCGCTCAGGAAAGGGGCGGCAAGGTCGTGCTGCCCGTACAGAGAGGCGATTCCTATTATGCCCATTTCAAATACGTACTAGGCGTCCCCGCCGGCCAGCAGCAGAATTCGGTCCCCCTGAAAAGACTGGAACTTATAAACAATATGATCGTCACCCTTAATAATCTGAACCGGATGACCGGAGAGAATTTACAACCCAGCCAGGCTCAGGGGGAGATAGATGATCTGGGCATGAAAATTCAGGAGGCCCTGAAAAAACTGCCCCCCGCCTTTCAGACAGCCGAAGCCTCCTCGGGTATGGCGGGCATGATCTTTCAGGTCAAGGCTTGAGGGACTATTTCTGTTTGGCGTAGTTTACCGTCAGGTTTCTGCCCCTGTAGTTAATTCCATTCAGATTTTCTATGGCCAGGTCGGCGCTTTTCTTCTCTATGGAGACGAAGGCGTAATTGTCAAGTATCCTGATCTCTCCGATATGGCTTCTCTCGATTTTACCCGTATTGATAAAAAGATGAATCAGATCCTTGGGGTAGACTTTCCTGTTTTTCCCGATGCCGATGAACAGGGTGGCACTCTCTTCGAGAA
>QKAI01000011.1 GCA_003246505.1 Spirochaetaceae bacterium
AAGGGCTTTACCGCCCTGGGATTTTCCTCCCATTCCCCCTGGCCCGATTCGGTCTGCGGGATCAAGGAGAAGCAGGTTCCCAAGTATATAAGGGAGATCGAAGGCCTCAAGGAGGCTTACAAGGGGCGCCTGGAGATCTATCTGGGGCTGGAGATCGAATATTTTCCCGGACAGTCCTCCGCCTCCGACCCCTATTACGAAACCCTCCCCCTGGACTACCGCATCGGTTCCCTCCACTCCCTCTTCGATGGGAGCGAGAAGAAATGGTACGCCGTGGACGGCCCGGAGGGGGAGTACAAGCACATACTCAACGATATGTGCGGCGGTATCATGGAGAAATACGTCCGCCTCTACTACGGCCATGTCCGGGAGATGATCCGCATCGGCCGCTTTGAAATTCTGGGCCATCTGGACCTGATCAAAAAGCACAACAGGGGGGAGGTCTACTTCAGGGAGGACGCCTCCTGGTACAGGGATGAGATCATCAAGACCCTGGACTGCCTTAAGAAGACGGATATCGTCATGGAAGTGAATACGGGGGGGCTGAGCCGGGGATACACGGATACGGTCTACCCCTCCCCCTGGATTCTGGCGGAGGCGCGGCGGAGGGACATCCCCGTGCAGCTGAACGGGGACGCCCATGCTCCGGAGAACCTGGATTTCGCCTACGACAGGGCCCGGGCCATAATGGCCGAAGCCGGGTACGAAGAGGTGAGGCTGCTCCTGGACGGTGCCTGGGTCGACCGGCCCCTCTTCTAAGCCAGGGATCTGACCAGTTCCACGAACTGCCGTCCCCGGTCGAACTCATTCAGAAACATGCCGAAGGAGGTGGCTCCGGGACTCAGGATGATACGGTCCCCCTCCTTCGCGGCGGCCAAAGCCCCCCGGAAGGCCTCTTTCAGGGTATAGTAGGGCCCCTTCCAGGGGCAGTGGCTCCTCTCCAGGTAGGGAATCATCCTGTCCGAGGCGCTTCCCGCCAGAAGAAACACCCCGGCGCACTTCCCCTCCATCCTTTCCAGGGGGGACATGTCCAGTTCCTTATCCGTTCCTCCGCAGATGAGAAGGGGCGGCTTCTCGTAACTCTCCAGGGCCGCCATCAGGGCGTCGGGAATGGTGGCGGCCGTGTCGTTGACAAAGGCAATGCCCCGGTAGGATCCCAGATTCTCCATGCGGTGGGGTACCCCCCCAAAGGATGCCAGACGGGATTGCACCGTTTCCGGGGAGACCCCGTAAAGGAGGGCCGCGGCGCCCGCCAGGAGCATGTTGCCCCGGAAATGTCGCCCCGGAACGGTCAGTTCGTCGGGGAGGATATCCCGCTCCCCGCTCCCCGTCCGCGCAATACCCCGATTGTCCTTAAGATAGAACTGGAGCCGGGGATCGTCCCCCTCCCCGTCCAGGGAGAAAAAGCTCGCCCGGGCCCTGGTTCTGCCGGCCCAGGAGAGGCCCCGTTCGTTAAGGGGGAACAGGGCGGTCTGGTCCTCGGTCTGGTGGAGGAAGATCTCCTCCTTGTCCCGCACGTAATCCTCCAGGGAGGCGTATCGGTTCTGATGGTCATGCATGATGTTGGTTATGAGGGAGATCTCCGGCTTCAGGAGATCCCTCCCCCTCAGATCGGCCAGCTGCCATGAGGAGAGTTCCAGGATGACCGGTTCGGATCCGGTGAGTTCGTCGATGAAGGTCAGGGGGGAGACGGTGATGTTTCCTCCCAGCCGGCAGCCGGGATAGCTGCCCTTGAGAATATGATGGAGGGCGGTCACCGTGGTGGATTTGCCCTTGCTGCCCGTTACGGCGATGATGGGGTTCCCGGTGAACTGGAGAAACAGGGAGAGATCCGTCTCTATCCTCCTGGCTCCCTTGAGGTAGGGGGAATCGGAGGAAACGGCGGGGTTTTTAAAAACCACGTCCGCCCCGGTGAAATCCTCCATCCGGTGCTCGCCCAGGACATAGCGGATGGGATAGTCCCGGAGCTTCTCCAAGGAAGGGGCCAGTTCATCGGCGGAGCGCAGGTCTGTGGCGGTCACCTGGGCTCCCAGCCGGCTCAGATAGCGGCATACTTCCAGCCCGCCCCCGTGAAGCCCGAGCCCCATGACGGTGATTTTTTTCTTCTTGTACCAGTGTTTATTCATAGATCGCTCCCGGATATGAAATGAGAATAAAAAAAAAAGATGATCTTTGCAAGAGCCGTTATTTCGGGCTACAATAGGGGGGAGGTGCCCATGAAAAAATACCCGATTCCGGTTCTGTTCCTGACTCTTCTCTTCGCTCCCGCCCTGTTCGCAGGGGAATATTTCCAGATACTCTCCGGGGAAGGGGCCGCTTTCAGCCTGGTCCGGAACGGTGTGAGACAGGAACTGAATCTGGGGGGCACCGACCTGAATACCATCCTGATCGGGGAGGGGGATTCCCTTCTGACCGGGGAGGGCACCTTTCTGGAACTGGCAAGCGGGGATCTCTTCCTCATGGTGGGCGAGAACAGCGCCCTGGCCGTGGAATCCCTGGACCGGGAGCAGGGGACTCTCCTCTCCCTCTCCTACGGCCATCTTCATATCCTTGTCAAAGAGGCCCCCCCTGGAGAGATCTGGATCACCGGATCGGACACGGTCTGCCTTCTTTCCCGGGGGGAGTACGGGTTTCTCCTGGATTACGATATGACCCTGGCCCAGCCGGAGATTCTCTCCCGGATCTACTCCCTGGACGGCCGGGCCCAGATCCGGCAGCGGCTTGCCGATCCGGCCTCCTCCGGGGACAAGCGCGTCCAGTACGGGGAACCGGTTGTCATTGAGACAGGAGAGATGGCCGTTTCCTCCAGCTGGGAAAAGGGTCTGCCCCTGGTCCCCTCTTTCTTTGATTCCGACTATGCCGGTTACTGGGCGGAACATCCCTTTTCCGGGCAGGAAGCCGCTTCGCCCCTTATCACCCTGCCCGGGGAGGGTGAGGAGGCCTCCCGGATAACCGGGGAAGTGCAGGATAAAATAGGGGTTCGGGAAGTCCCCGACCGGGACTGGGACCGTCTGCTGCTGACGGGGAAGGCCGCCTTTGTTCTGGGGGCCCTGTCCATGACCGGCGCATCCCTCTCCTATATGGCTGGGGAAGGTCCCCTGGGGAATATTCTCACCGGATTCGGTTTTTTTAACCTGGCCATCGGGGCGGGGGCTTACGGGTATACCCGGCTGGCGAATCCGGAGTATGCCCGGGCCGGGGAATAGGCTAGCGGGGCAGTATATCCCCGCTGGAGAGGGAGGTGATTTCCTCCTCTTCGCGCCCCCCTATGATCCAGGACCGGTCCCGCCTGTCCCTTATGACCGTTAGCACTTCCTTTTTCCTGAAAATTTCATGGGGATCCACATAGGCTTCCGGATGCTCCGGATCCCCCACTGCGGGATACCAGGCCAGATAGGTCGCCTCAAAGCGGTTGTCCCCCAGATCCTCTATGGCTAAGTCTCCCACCCCGTAAACCGTATCCCCCGGGCCCAGAGCCGGATAGCCCTGATCCGCCCAGACATCCGGAGGGATGGTCTCCCCCTGGCCGTAGGCCTGCTTGTTCCTGGACATCACGTACATGGTGGCCACCTGGGTGGAAACCTCCCGGGCGGTCTTCTTTTCGCATGTCCCGTCAATGGCCGTCGAATCCAGGGCGTTGATCGCCCCGTAATAGGCTTCCACCACCTCCCGGGGAGTCATTCCCGCCGTGTAGGGGGGGGCGAGGTAACCCCTGACGAGCATGATGCCCACCCAGAGCACCGCCGCTGCCCCCAAAATGGAAAGGGTGATCTTCACCTGGTTCTTTCGCCGGTCGAAGCTCTTGACGAAGCTGTTCTCCAGCTTCTCCATCTGGGCCGAAAAGGCTTCCGTTGCGGTTCCGGTGAGGGATGGACCCTTTTTCAGCATTTCCAGCCACTCTTCCAGGCTGGGAAAGGCCTCTCCCCTCAGGGTTCGGTCCACCCTGTCCCGAAGCTCTTCCTCCCCCGCGCCCGCGGTCCTGAGGGAGGGGAGCTTCTTCTTTCTCATCTCCTCATGAATCCACTCGTAACCCCCGGTCCTTGTATAGGGAAGTCTTCCGGTGAGGCTCTGAAAGGCGAGGATGGCCAGGGTATGGGAGAGGCGTTCCTCCCCCTTCAGATCGGGATGGTTATAGATCTCCCGGCTCATGAGGAGTTCCCGGGCCTGACGGCTGTGGATGAATTCCATGAGATTCAGGGGAAAGCAGAACAGACCCCCTCCGGCCAGACGGAAGAAGCCGTCCCCGCTGAAGGCGGGCTTCTCGCTCTTCTCGCGGAGGAGGCGGAAGAGTGCGGCCAGACCCGCCAGGTCCTCCGCCGTAAAGGGAACCGCCGGATCGATGGGGCTCAGCTCCAGCCTTTCCCCCCAGAAAATGATCTGCCCGTCCCATTCCCCCATGCCCTCTATGGCCCACTCCCGGATCTGTCCGTCCCAGATATAGCCGGGGACGGTCCTGAGCCGGCTCATATCGGCTCCCTGGAACACCCGGTTCGGTATCCCCGTGGCCAGGGCGGTTTTCTCCCTTCCGTCGACGGTGATGTCCCAGAGCGTATTTTTTCTGTTCCCTATGTTGATCTCTGCCATTCTTACCTCTTTTCCCTATAATACTGTTTTTTGGGGACATCCGTAATAAAAAACGGGTAAACTTATCGAAAAAAGAATGACAATCCGTTATACTGAATCCGTGGCGGATCAGGAATACATTAACATTGAAGATCAGGAAAAACCGGAGGAAGTGCTCTCTCTCAACGGGGAGAGGAGCTATACCATTGAACAACTGCTCAGGGCTATCCCTCAGATAGATGTGATACGGGAGTACACGGTCATCCACTATGAACGGTTCCTGGAACTGAGGGAAGTCAAGCGCTATTCCCTGAATTTCGACAAGCGCAAAAGGGACAATATTTTTACCGCGGGGGATTTCTCCCGGCTCTTCGGTAACCGGGCGGAGGAGGTGTTCCGTCTTCTCTGCCAGTACGGTTATGCGGAGAAAAAGCATCAGGGCATCCATCTCAGAACCAAACTCCAGGTCGCCACCTTTGAGGATTTCTTTCTGGGCCGCAGCAGGGAATTCGAGCGGATCGTCTTCTCCGGCCTGGTCAAGCTTCTGAAGAAGGAGCTGGAACTGAAGAAGGACGGGGAGGGGAACTGGACGACCCGGGAGGCTTATCTTCTTTACGACAAAAGGGCCACCCCCGTGCCCCAGGTGCACCGCTCCTCCAAAAATTATATCTTTCGCATCGGCAACCGCTTTCTCTATGTGGATTTCTTCTATATCCCCTCCCAGGAGCTTTTGGAACTGATTCAGCTGAGGCTGACCTTGGTTTTTCAGGAGCAGATGGAGAATTTCTTTCAGATCATATCCTCCTTTTCCATAGAACGGGATGCCTGGCAGAAGGGGCAGGACCGGCGGAAGAGATTCAAGGAGGTGCTGGAAAATCTTTTCAGCGACGCCTGGACCCTCTTTGACCTGGATTTTCTCTCCCTGCAGATTCACAGCTGGGAGGGGGAGTACCAGTTCGCCAAGGGCTCCTTCAGCTGTTATCTGAACGAGGAGGGGGAGATGACCTGGAGCTGCCACTCCCGGACGGAGGAGCTTCCCGCCCTCTTCGACCTTTCCCGGGAATTTCTGGCCCGCAATATCCAGCTCGTCTACAGCCAGATCACCGGGGATCCGGTTACCATGGATATCTACATGCGAAGCCGGAGCGTGAACAACATCGACCCCCGGACCAGCGTTCTGCTCCACAGCTTTATCAAGCTTCTCAAGGAAGCAATCATCCGGGTCATTGAAACGGTCATTCCCATCCTTCAGATGGAGGAAGCCAACAGAACCCTCCGGAGGCACCTTTTTCTGGAATCCCTGCGGGTAAGGAACCGTTCCTGCGGGGAAAACATCAACCGGATCATCGACGAATCGGTCGCCATCATCCGCTGGGTCTTCTCGGTCCGCGAGGTTTACGTCTATTCGGGAAGTCCGGAATTTCTCAAGATGATTCGCATATTCCAGGACCAGGAGAGGAACCGGATCCACCGGTACGTGCTGCGGGAGACCCCCCTCTCCCTGGAGGAGAAGAGGCAGGGAAATCTCCTGGAGATCAGCGTCCTGGAACAGATCGGGGAGAATCTGAACTTCTACTTCAAGATTCCCATGGAGAAGGAGGAAGAGGGCTATCTGGCGGGCACCCCTGTCGAAAGGATCATCCGTTCCGTGCTCACCCAGTACGGCCTGACCTGGCCCAACCGGGGCCTGGATATGATCGCCGACTGGACGCTATCCACCAATTCCGGCGTGGTGACCACCCAGATCGCCGATTGGCTCGTGCAGGAGGAGAAGTGGCTGGGAAGGGTGTCCGCCACGCAGCTGGCCAGCCGGATCGTCAAATCCTTCTCCCTCTTCTTCGACCTGGCCTCTTCCCTGAATCTGAATCTGGAATCGGGGGTCACCACCCTGCGAGGGTCCCGGGACCGGCTGACCGGCCTATACAACCGGCAGTCCTTTACGGCCATACTGGGGGAGATGTTCGACCGGGACGAGATCTTCGGGCTGATGTTCATAGATATGGACACCTTCAAGATCTACAACGACGCGGTAAGCCATGCCTTTGGGGACAAGCTCCTCATCAAGCTGTCCAACCAGATGTTCGACGAGAAATCCCGTATCCGGTGCCGTTCCCTGGCGGGACGATTCGGGGGGGATGAGTTCTGCTTCGCCATAGGGGAGGAGGATCAGGAGACCTTCCAAGCCCAGGCCTGCCGCCTCTTTTCAGCCATTACCGAGGAGAACCTGGAGACCCGGTTCTACCTGGACGACCGGGCGGAGGGAAGCGACTTCGATATCAATTTGATCTCCTTCCTCCACCGTCTGCTCCGTCCCGACGTGGGGGGAGTGCGGGGCGCCGGCTCGGAATACGCCGAGGAGAAGGGAATCTCACCCCGGGAGAGGCTGGTACGGCTCTACCACTATTATCAGAAAGAGATCAATGGAAACGACACGGGCAGGAAGGATGTGGAAGCGGAAACGGTGGTTTCCTTCTTCTGCGAGGAAATCAAGGAAAAGGTTCTGAGGAACCGGATCTTCAATCAGATCGACGGGGAGCTTTCCCTGGTGATCAAGCTCTTCCTGGAACTGCAGATAGGCAATCTCACCACCGACCGCATCCGCTCGGAGATCATCAGAAAACTGGGGAAGAGGGAGATCATCCGTCCCCTGAGGATCCGCATCAGCGCCGGGGTCGCCCACTCCGGGGAAGACCGGCTCAGGTCCGTGTCCTCCCTTTTCAACGCCGCCGACGGGCGGGCTTTCATGGCCAAGCATAACGGCCGGAACGGTCTCTTCGGCCTCAAGAACCAGCGCCTTATCTAGGATTTTCCCCGCTCTCCTCAAAGAAGAAGGTCCCGTAGTGGACCGAGGCGGGCTTCCGGTTCTCTTTGCGGACCTCCTCAAAGCGGGAGAGTTCCCGGAATCGGCCCCCGTACAGCTCCGCTTCCCGGAAGAGGTCCAGGCAGGAAACGCCGCAGGCGGATATCTCCCTGTGCTCCCCCCCGTTCAGATCGGACTCGTCCGCCAGATAGCGGCAGAACAGATCCGCCTCCCTGAGGGAGACCTCGGGGGTGATGAATCGGCTGAGGTTGGTGGTAATTATCGTGAGGAGCTCCCCGGCCAGGGGGGCAAAGACTTCCTTAATGACTGGGCCCAGGGCCTTCCTCTCCCTGCGGCGGATCTCCCCCACCAGGAGGGGGATGAGAAGGGCCCCGGGAAAAAGGGTACGCATAAAGGGAATCATCAGTTCCAGGCTGTGCTCTTCCTCAAAGGGTGCCCTGTCCATCCGGCAGAGGGGGGAGGCCTTTTCCAGCCGGTCCAGTATCTCATCGTCCAGGATCTGTTCCCCCAGGGGGGAGGCAAAGCCTCCGTAGGGGGGCAGAAAGATCCCCGGCTCCGGTTCCCGGTGGACCGGCGCCAGGACCAGCACCCGCTTCACCGGCCGGCCGGCGCTTTTCATCCAGGCCCGGCCGCAGGCTTCCCCGATCAGGGAAAAGGAGGCATGGGGAAGAATCAGGGCGGGGGACCGGCCCTTCTCCCCTGCGAGGAAACCGGTGACCAGGGTTTCCAGCTCCCCCTTTTCCGCAGGATAGAAGAGCCCCTCCACCAGGGGCTGTCTGACGGGCCGGCCCTCTCTCACGGGGCGCCTCCCGCCGACTGTTCCACCAGGGTTTTCCACTCCTCCTCCGAGGCGGGAATGAATTTCATGAGAAATCCGCTCTGGTGGCAGAACTGCAGTTCCCGGGGGGCGGATTTGGTAAAGTCCACCTTCTCATGGCCGTGGAAGGTGCGGAAAAGGGTGCGGACCCTCTCGTCCCGGTCGTCGAAGGAGTAGACCACCTCCACCTTATGCTTATCCACCAGCTCGTCGTCCACCGCCCGGATGGGAACGATCAGATCCTCCGGGGGACGTTTGTTGAAGCGCAGGACCAGGCAGCCGTGGACCATCTTGAGGGAGACGTTGCTCTCGTCTTCGATCCACTCCCGGGCCAGGGCCTTCTGCTTCTCAAAGGCCATGCTGTCCTCCAGGGAGGAGGCGAAGAGCTCTATCACCACGGCGGGCTCCTTCTCGAAGGCCTTGAGGAGCAGCTTATGGCTCACGGTGAAGTAGAAGCGGCTCTCGTCCAGGAAGTCGAAGTCGTTCAGGATCTTAGGGCCCTCGTTATCCACCCGGGAGACCAGGCGGATGTAGTCGTGGAGTTCGGTGCCCCTCTGGTCGGGAAAGAAGTGGTCCAGCACCAGGAGGGCGGTGCTGTCCAGATCCCGGCTCTGGTGGTGGTCGAAGAGGTTCCGGGACGGGTCGTAGGCCAGGCCGCAGTCCAGGAAGTAGGTTTCCTCCCCGGTCTCCCCCTCCCGGACCCGGCGGGCCGCCTCGTCGGAGAAGAGCCGTTCCACCGTGGCGGGGGCTTCCCCCTTATGTAGTCGGAGAAGGGCCGACGCCAGGAGTTCGTCGATATGGGCCTTTCCTCCGTGAATGATGATATGGTATGCCATGGGACCAGTATGACACGGGGAGGGGATAACTTCAATTCCCGTCCTTGACAAATCGGCCTAACTCCCTAGAATGGAGGGATGAAAGAGACCAAGCAGGAGGTTATCTCCTTTAAGGTGGACGAGGAACTCGCCAGGATCATCCGGGAGATCCCCAACCGCTCCGAATTTATTCGCAAGGCCCTGCTGGAGGCCCTGGACAATACCTGTCCCCTCTGCCGCGGCACGGGCATCATCACCCCCCGGCAGAAGATTCACTGGGAGGAATTCACCCACCATCACCGGGTGGAGGTGTGCGAGGACTGCCATGCGGTCCATCTGGTCTGCGAGAACGATGAGCACGGGGGCCCCTAGGCCCGCCGCGCCGCTGCCTTGAGTATGAGGTAGGCCGTGCCGGCCAGGACGATGGTGGTGGAACCGGTGGGCAGGTTCAAGGCGTAGCTGAGGGCCAGGCCCGCCGCGTTGAGAATGATTCCTATGATAACGGAGAGGACCATCATCTGCCACAGCTTGCGGGTGAAGATGCCCGCCATGGCCGCGGGGATGGTGAGAAGGGCGATCACCATGACGATGCCCACGGTGGAGACCATGAGGACCACGGTCAGGGCCGTGAGTATGATCAGATAGGTTTCGTAGAATCCCGTGTTCAGGCCCCGGGTCCGGGCGAATTCCTCGTCAAAGGCGATGCTGTGGAAGGCCCGGTAGAAGAGGACCACCGAGAAAAGCACAAGAAAATCCAATAGGGCGATGAGCAGAAGATCCTCCTTCCTGAGGAGGAGAATGTTTCCGAAGATGTAGCTCATGGGGTCCGTGTAGCCCGGGGTCCGGGCGATGAAGAGCAGGCCGATCCCCATGCCCACCGCCCAGATGGTCCCGATGACCGTGTCGGACCTCTCCTTTTTGCCTTGGCTAATCCGGGCGATGATGATCGCCGCGGCGAGGGCGGTGAGGATCGCCCCTACCAGGGGGGAGAGATGCCATCCCCGGGTTTCGTTCAGATAGACCGTCGCCCCCAGTCCGGCCAGGGTGGCATGGCTGATGGCTCCCGCGATATAGGAGATGCGCTTGACCACCACCAGGGATCCCACCGTGCCGAAGGAGGCGCTGGCCAGGATGCCCGCGATGAGGGCGTAGCGGATGAAGGGGACCGAGGGGTTGAACAGGGCGGCGATGAAGTCGCTCATCACTCCTCCCCCCCGTGGTGGTGCTCCATTTCGTGGTCATGCCTGACCGCCATGACCGGGCGGCCGTAGCTGGAGGAGATGAGATCCTCGTTCACCCCGTCCACGGGATGCTCCTTCAGTCCGTGGTTGACGCAGAAGACCCGGGAGACGTCCTTGTCCACGAATCCGAAGTCATGGGTGACCAGGATGATGGTGAGGGTTTTGTTCAGACGGGCGAGGAGCTCTCGGAACTGGCGCTGTACCTCCGCGTCCACGCTGGAGGTCGGTTCGTCCAGGATGAGTATCTCCGGCCGGGTGGCCAGGGCCCGGGCTATGAGAGTCCTTTGCCGCTGTCCCCCGGAAATCTCCGAGAAGGAACGGAAACCGTCCTTCTCCAGACCCACCATTCTCAGGGCCTCCCGGGCGGATTCCCTGTCCTTCCTGGAGTAGAAACCCCATCCCCGGGTGAGGGTCCCCGTAAGGACCGCCTCCTCCACGGTGGCCGGGAAGAGGGCGTCGAAATTCACGTACTGGGGGACGTAGCCGATGGAGGACGCCCTCCCCGCGACGTCCCCGCTCAGGATAACCTCCCCCCCGGTGGGAGTCAGTAGGCCGGTGATCAGTTTGATAAGGGTGGATTTCCCTCCCCCGTTGGGGCCGATGACCGTGACATAGTCCCCCCGGTGAATGCAGCCGCTGACGCCGGAGAAAAGGGGGGATGACCCGTAGGAGAAGGACAGATCCTTTAGCTGAATAACCGGTTCCGATGGCATGGGCCTATTGTAACCCCTCTTTTATCTTGTGGGCAAGGTCTTTCAGATTATTGATGTAATCCCTGTTGAGGGGCTCCACGGGAACCACCGCCCCCCCTATGGCCCGGGCGACGGCGTCCGCGCTGGCCCGGGAGAATTCGGGCTGCACCAGGATGATCCTCACCCCGTCGCCGTGGGCTTCGTCAATGATGCGTTCCAGATCCGCCGGGGTTGGTTCCTTCCCCCCCGCCTCAATCGCCTCCTGCTCCAGGCCGTACCGGTCGGTCAGGTAACCGAAGGAGGGATGGTAGACGAAGAGGGTCTCCCCCTTGAGGGGGGCGAGGATTTCCGCCAGCTCCCCGTCCAGAACGTCCAGATCCCTTTCCAGGGCGGCCAGGTTCTTCTCGTAAAGGACACTGCCCTCGGGATCGCTGTCCGCCAGGGCGGAGGCCATGTTGCGGGCTATGGTTTTGGCCAGGACCGGGGACATCCAGACGTGGGGGTCCAATCCCCCTTCCTCCTCTTCGGCCTCGTGCTCCTCCTCTCCCTCGTGGTGATGACCTTCCAGATGGCGCCTCTCTATGCCCTCGGAGGCATCCACCAGTTTCAGATTCGGGAGGGTCCCCTTTATGGCGGGGAGGAAATTATTCTCAAAGGGCACGCCCAGGGTAAAGAAAATCTCCGCCCCCCCCAGTTCCATGACCTGGCGGGGGGTGGGTTCGTAGGTGGCGGGGCTCTTCCCGGGCAGTACCATGACCTGGACATCAATCCGGTCCCCCCCGATTCTTTCGAGCAGATAGGCCTGGGGCAGAACGGAGACGAAATAGGACTTTCTGCCCGGATCATCATCGCCGGAGCCTTTCCCGTAAACAAGGGCGAGGGCGAGGGCCGCGAGGGCCAGGACCATTTTTCTTTTCATATCACCACTCCTGTATTACAAAGTAATACTTTATAATACTTAGGAGCGGCTAAATGGTCAAGCCCTCTCCTGAAACTCCCCTCAGGCCAGCATGGAGGAGGAGTGCTCCCGCCGGAACTGGCTCGTATAGAGGTGGTGATAGTGGCCTCCCTGGCGCAGAAGCTCCCGGTGGTTCCCCTCTTCGGTGATCTTCCCGTCCTCTATGACGATGATCCGGTCCGCGTTGCGTATGGTGGAGAGGCGGTGGGCGATGACCACGCTGGTCCGGTCCTTCAGGAGCTCCTCCATTCCCTGCTGTATGTTCTGTTCCGTCAGGGTGTCGATGGAGCTGGTCGCCTCGTCCATGATGATGATGTCCGGATTGGCAAGAATGGTCCTGGCCAGGCTGATCAGCTGCTTCTGCCCCACCGACAGCAGGGTGCCGTCCTCTCCCACCTGCTCCTCATACCCCCCGGGCAGGTTCAGGATCATGTCGTGGGCATGGGCCCGCTTCGCCGCGGCGATGATCTCCTCCTCCGCGGCGTCGGGAGCGCCGTAGCGGATGTTCTCCCTGATGGTTCCCGAGAAGAGATGGGGCGTCTGAAGTACCACGCCGATCCGGCTCTGGAGGGCCTTCTGGGTGTACCTGCGGAAGTCCACGTCGTCCAGGTAGACCGTGCCCCGGCCGGGGTCGTAGTAGCGGGAGATCAGGCTGGCCAGGGTGGTTTTTCCTCCCCCCGTGGGGCCCACGATGGCCAGGGTCTGCCCGGCGGGCACGGTCAGGTTGAAGCCGGTGAGGATGGGATTGTCCACCACATAGGAGAAGTCAACCTCCCGGAATTCGATCTTCCCCTTAAAGGAAGCCCGGTCCGAGGCGTCCGGATCGTCCCCTATCTCCGGATCCATGTCCAGGAGGGCGAAGACCCGTTCCGCGCTGGCTATGGCCTGCTGCATTTCGCTGAAGACCCGGGCCAGGTCCTGTATGGGCCAGATCATGAAGGACACGAAGGCGATAAAGGCCCGGAAGCCCCCTATGGTCATTCCCCCCAGGTTGATCTCCCAGCCCCCGTAGAGGATGATGACGCCCAGGGCCAGGGAGGTGATGAACTGAACCACGGGCATGAAGAGCCCGGAGAGCCAGGCCGCCCGGAAGGAGGCCTCGTACATCTCTTCGGTCAGGTTGCCGAAGATCCGGGCATTCGTCCCCTCCCGGGTCAGGGCCTTGACCACCTTCACCCCGTTGATGTTCTCGCTGTAGGCCGATGTGATCCGGGAGTTGATGGACCGGACCTTGCGGAACTCCTTGATGATGTAGCTCTTGAATTTGATGGAGGACCAGGCCAGGAGGGGGACGATGATGAGCATCATCAGGGCCAGCTTCACGTTGATGGTTCCCATGTAAATGAGGGAGAAGATGATGTTGAAGGTTGCCCAGATAATGTCCAGGAGCATCCAGCTGGCCAGCTCGGCGATGCGCCGGGTATCGCTGGTCACCCGGGCCAGGAGCCAGCCCGAGGAGGTTCTGTCGAAGAAGGAGAATGAGAGTTCCTGCAGGTGGTTGAAAAGCTTCTCACGCATGTCGAACTGCAGGAGCTGCCCCAGCCGTCCGGCGAAGTAGATGAACCCGAAGATGAAGACGCTGGTGGCCACGAAGCATCCCAGGTGGATGAGGGAGAGATTCCTCAGATAGATGTAGTCCTTCGCCAGAATCCCCCTGTCGATGATGAGTTTGGTCAGATAGGTGGCGGTGGATTCGGTTATCGCCGTGAGGGCGATGCAGAGGGAGAATCCCAGGAGCATCTTCCAGTGGGGCAGGGTGAGGGAGAGGATCCTCCTGATCGTCCTGCCGGAGAAATCCCCGGAGAAATTCATGTTTTCCAGTTTATCAGAATCAGACATTTTTTTCCGTTCCTGCCGCGGCGCCCGCGGCGTTCAGTTCATCCTGCAGCTCCTGTTCCATCCGGGTCTGCAGATCGAATACTTCCCTGTAAAAGCCCTCCTGCCCGATCAGATCGTCGTGGTTCCCCTCCTGGACGATGCGTCCCTCGTTCAGGACGAAGATCCGGTCCGCCATGCGCAGGGTCTGGATCCGGTGGGCGATGATGAAGGTGGTCCGTTTTTCCATAAGGTTTTCCAGGGACTCCTTGATCCTGTCCTCCGTGTCCGCGTCCACCGCGGAGGTGGAGTCGTCCAGAATGAGGATGCGGGGGTTCTTGAGCAGGGTCCGGGCGATGGTGAGGCGCTGCTTCTGGCCGCCGGAGAGGCTGACTCCCTTCTCGCCCACCATGGTGTCGTAGCCCCGGGGGAACTTCATGATCGAGTCGTGGATGGCCGCCGCCCGGGCCACTTCCTCCACCTCCTCCTGGCTCACTTCCCGGTCCAGGCTGTAGGTGATGTTCTCCCGCACGGTCATGGAGAAGAGGAAGGGCTCCTGCTCCACGATACCGATGTTCCGGCGCAGGAAGTGGCGGCTGTATTGGGTCAGGGGCTTGTCGTCCAGAAGGATCTCCCCCCCGGTGTAGCTGTAGAACCGGGGCAGCAGATTGACCAGGGAGGTTTTTCCCGAGCCCGTGGCCCCCAGCAGGGCGATCTTCATGCCCGGCTCGCAGACGAAGGAGATGTTGTCCAGGACGGGAACCCCCTCCACGTAGTGGAAGGAGACGTCCCGGAATTCCAGCTTCCCCTCGATTTTGCTGTCCGGGGGAAGGGCGGCGGTGGTCAGGTCCTCCTGATCCTGGTCAAGGATCTCCGCGATCCGGGTGAAGGAGACATAGCTTTTGGACACCTCCTTCAGGGCCCGTCCCAGCTCCTGCATGGGCCAGATGAGGGCGTTGATCATGGAGGAGAAGGCGATGAAGGTCCCCGGGGTGATGGTTCCTTTGATGGCCATGATGCCCCCCACGAAGATGGTGGCGGCGAACTGGAGTCCGCAGACCCCGTGGCCGAAGGGCCAGTAGAAGCTGTCCCAGAAATTGAGCCCGTAGCCCAGGTCCAGCTGCTTTTGATTGATGCGGCGGAAGTTCTCCTTCTCCCAGTCCTGCCGGGCGAAGGCCCTCACCACCCTTATGCCGTTCAGGTTCTCCTGGATGCGGGCGGTCATGACCCCCTCGTGGTCCTGGAATTTGTCGTAGGCGGAGAAGATCTTCCCGAAGAAGAACCAGGAGAGGAGAATGATGAGCGGGATGGCGATGACCGAGAAGAGGGCGAGGCGCCACTCCAGCTGAAGGAGGATGGCGAAGTTTATGAGGAAGAGAAAGAGGGTGTTGGCCAGTCCGGGGATCTGATCGGCGTAGAAACGGCGAACCGTGTCCACGTCGCTGGTGGACCTCTGGATCAGCTCCCCCGTTTTGTTCGTGTCGTGATAGCTGAAGGAGAGGCGCTGCAGATGGTCGTAGACCCTGTCCCTGATCGTCCGGGCTATCTCCTCGGAGGTTTTGGATTTCCCCAGACTCTGCAGAAAGTTAAGCCCCCCCCGGACCATGGCGGTGGCCATGAAAAAGATCGCCCAGAGGATCATGGGGCGCAGTCCCGCTCGGGCTATGATGACATTGTCCACCACGTGGCGGATGATGAGATTGCCCGTCGATTCGGCGGCGATGGAGAGGGCCAGGGCGATGAGCGCCCCGATGAAGATGAATCGGGTGGGCCCGATCATGGCGAATAGACGCAGAATGACCGGTC
>QKAI01000017.1 GCA_003246505.1 Spirochaetaceae bacterium
ATGAGGCTGAAGGGCTTATCCATGCTTCGCCGTCCTTTTCCAAAGCATCCGGTTATCCCGGAAGGAGAAGTCCATAAGCCCCTCGTCGTTCAGGTAGGAGAGAAAGGACCTTACCGTGGATCCGACCAGGGCGTACTGACCGGCGTTCAGTTCTATGCGGAAGTCGTCGCAAAGGAGCCTGAGCATCTCCTCGAAGGTTTTCTCCTCCTCCCCGTGGATGAGGAGCCTCTCCCCGATCCTCTCCACCAGGTCCAGATTGCGCCGGGCCAGGGGGATGATATCCTCCTCCACCGGTCCGTGGGAGGGGACGTAATACCGGGCTTCCCGCCCCATGACCCCCCGTATCGTCTCCCCGTAGGCCCTCACGTCGTAGATGAAGGGGATGCCGTATTTCCCCAGAATCCTGTCCCCGAAGAGACAGTCCGCCAGGAAGAGCACCCCGTCACCGGTCTCCAGGCCGACCATGTTCATGAAGTGTCCCGGCAGTCCCACCGCCCGCAGCCCCGGTACGATCTCCTCCTCCGGCCGGATGAGGCGGTCCACCCGGGAGGGGCGGGCCTGGAAAAATTTGTTCCGCAGGTCCTTCACCTCCCGGCCCCCCCAGAGAAGGGCCGTTTCCAGGGGGGGATTCTCAATGAAGGAGTGCTCCCCCTCCGGGGCGAAGACCGGACAGTTCAGGTTTCTCTGCAGGTAATCGTTCCCCCCGATATGGTCCGCGTTGGAGTGGGTGTTCACGATGGCCTTGAGCGTCCAGCCCCTGTCCCTGAGAATTTTGTTGATCCCCCGGCCCGATTCCTTATCGTTGCCGCTGTCTATGAGGGTCACCTGCCCGTCCTTTTCGAAAAAACCGATGTTGGTGGGGCCTTCCAGAACCCAGGTGGATTCTCCCAGCTGCGTCATAATATCTCCTCCTAATGTCCCTCTTCGAAATATTCAAATCCGTCTATGATATCCAGATAGACCCCGTCGAAACCGGCGTTCCGAATCAGGGTCAGATAGGAATCGGACCGGCCGAAGATGATCTCCTGCCACTCACTATTCCAGTATTCCACCTTGAAATTCCCCTTCCAGTGGGGATTTTCCTCCCTCAGCCAGGGGGGATTGTCCCTATTCCACTCTTCCCGCCAGTAAAAGCGGTAGGACTCGGCCTCCCCAATGCTCATGTAGCAGACCAGGAGCCGGCGGCCCCCGTTTTTCTTATGCTTCAGGGTAGCGATGTCCTCCGGCGTGAGCATTTGATCATGGCAGAATAAATCTATGATGAGAAGATCGTAATTCGTCTCCCCCAGGGCCTGGAGGAAAGCTTCCCGGGAGGGGTATTCCTCCGGATTGATAAGGTAGAGGAAATTACGCACCCCCCTCAGGCCGGTGATGTCCTCAACGTTCTCCCCGGCGGGGGCTGGGGGATAGGAGGGGATGCGGTTCAGGTTCCGGTCGTCGGCGGCGAAGGAGAGGTAGCCCCAGCTCCCGTTAAGACTGTAGGATTCGTCTATCCGGGAGGGGGTGCGGCAGTAATCGGTCACCAGGACGGTTTTTCCTTCGTTCAGAAAGAGATCGCAGAGGGATTTCATGTAAAGCCGGTCCGTTTCGGGTGTCCGCCGGTCATCCCGCACATAACCGAAGTTCAGGTCCTCCCGGCCCGTTCCGTCAATGGCGTCCAGATAGGTCCGCGCCCTCTCCCCGCGGGGATCTCCGGAATAAATGGCCAGTTCCTGGCCGTTCTGGGGAATGATCAGGAATTCCGGATCCCCGATTCGCGCCTCTTCGGCGATGGCGATGACGAAGTCCCTCATGTCTTTGCGGTAATCCCTCATCCCTTCCCGTTCCTCCGCACCCGTCCGGCAGCCCGGCAGCAGGAGAAGGAGGGCCGCCCATAGGGGTAACATGTATCTCTTCATGTTAACAGTTTAGCCCATCTCCCCTGAAGATCACCCGGAATCGCTCAAAAAGCACGGGAATATTTTCGTGGAAGGTCTTTCCCGCTTCCCCGTATTCCCGGCGGAAGTGATCCCCGTGGACCCGTCTCCAGTACTCCAGGCTCAGGTCTCCCTCTCCCTCCAGGCGGGCCTCCTCCCCGGTGATCTCGCAGAAGGGGCGGATGAGGATTTCCTCCGTTTCTATGATGCATCCCGGTATCCCGTTCCCCCAGGTGACAAGGGATAGGGCACCGGCCCGGGGCTTCTCCTCCCCCGGCTCATAGAGTTCCAGGGCGGAGGAGGTGCCCCGCTTCTTTCCCGTCATGACCAGGACCAGCAGGCGGTTGGGGAGCTTTTCCCCGTAGCTGAACTGCCAGTGATTCCAGGGCCGGCCGGCGTAGGCGGGATGCTTCTCCAGGAAGAGGTTCCAGTAGGCCCTGCGGATTCTCTCCCGTTCCCCGGGACTGTAGAGGGCATACCTGAGGATGAGCTGGTCCCGGCAGGGAAGGCCCCCTTCGAAGAGCGGTTCCGGGTAATGGCGGGTGAAATGGTCCTTTGCGATCCCTTCCAGGCGGAAGCCGCAGCTCTGGTAGAGGTACAGGGGGCCTATGCTGCTGTTCCCCGTTTTGATGAGGATGCTCCCGTACCCCCTCTCTCCGGCCCAGGCTATGACATGTTCCAGGAGGGCCGTGCCCATGCCCACGTTCTGTTCCCCCACCTCCACGGCCAGGGAGACGACCTCCGCTTCCTCCGGGCTATTCTCCCGGACGCCGATCTGCCCCTTGACGGCCCCCTCCCGGAGGCAGGCGAAGAAGCGGGCGGTGCGGCGGTAGGTTTCGATCTGCCCCTCGTCCCCATCGGCCAGGAGGAGCAGATCCCGGGAAAGCCGGCCGTTGTCAATCGCCTCGACGGGATGCACCGGGAGCCTTCCCTAGACGGGGAAACTGATGCGGAACCGTTCCGCCGCCGCCGACTGGATTCCCTCGCCGTGGCCGAAATAGGCCTGGGAAAAGGAGAGGCCCCCCAGTTTCTGCAGAGTCCCGATTCCCCTCTCCCGGTCCTCGAAGAGCATGGGGTAGCCCGGGCTCTTGCCCCCGGAAGCCACATCCCCCGCGATGAGGATGCCCCCCTCCTCCCTGAGGAGAAGGCAGATATGGCCCGCCGTATGGCCTGGGGTATGGATCACTTCCAGTCCGGGCCCCGCCGGGATGATCTCCCCCCCCTTGAGGAGGACGTCCACCGGTGTGCCCTCGGGGAGATAGCTCGGTTTGCCGCCCCTCAGGATGAGTTTGTTAATAAACCATTTTATGACCCCCGGCGCGGGGACACAGGGGCGCATGACCAGCCCCTCCTCTATGGCCGGGGCCTCCTTCTCGTGGGCGTAGACCTTCGCCCCGGTGAGATTCTTCAGCTCCCTCAGACTGCCCGTATGGTCCCCGTGCAGCTGGGTCAGGATAATGTGCCCGATCGGCCCTTCCAGGCCCGCTTCGGCCATGGCGTTCAGAAGGGGCCGGCCCTGTCCGGCCACTCCCGTATCCACCAGGGCCCAATCCTCCTTCCCCCTCACCAGATAGGCATGGACGAATCCCATGTTCACTTCGTAAAGGGACTGGCTGACCTGTACAATTTTCATCTTCCCACCTCCAACATACCCGGACCGCCGCCGGTCAGGCAGAGACCGCCCCGGGGCGTTACCACGTAGGTATCCTCCACCCCCACGGTCCCCACCCCTTCCACGGCGCACTTCGGCTCCAGGGCTATGATCATATTCTCCTCCAGGGGCTCGTCGAATCCCCGGGCGATTACGGGGAACTCGTCGATGTGGAGTCCCACCCCGTGGCCCAGGAATTTCACCTGGTTCCCCTTTTTCCCCATGAAACAGTCCGTAAACCCCGGGGGGGCTTCCCTTTCGATCTCCCCCATGGTCTCCCCGTAGATGAGTGAGGGGATCTCCCCGGGCCTCATCCGGGCGGCCAGTTTGTCCCTTAGTTCCACGCAGTAGTCATGATAGGACCGGGCGTGGGGGGGGAGGGCGCCTTTATAAAGATAGGTCATGGTATGGTCCGAATGGTAGCCCTCGTATCCGAAGCCGATGTCGGCGAAGATCAGGTCCCCCGGTTTCAGGCGCCGGGAGGGATCCCCCAGCAGGGGGACCGCCGCGTGCTGTCCCCGCCCGCCGCCGGGGCCGTTGAAGTAGGAGGGGTAGCAGCTGTTCTCCCCGAACCCGATCTGGCCCAGGAGGATTTCCGTTTCGAACATGGAGAACCGGGAGACCCCGTGGTACTCCAG
>QKAI01000415.1 GCA_003246505.1 Spirochaetaceae bacterium
TGGCCGATGAAGTGGGTTTCCCCCTGGTCATCCGCCCCAGCTTCACCCTGGGGGGCATGGGAGGCGCCATCGCCCAGGACCAGCCCAGCCTTGAGAAGATACTGGAGAAGGCCTTCCTGGAGAGTCCCACCCACGAGGCGCTCATAGAGGAGTCCCTCATCGGATGGAAAGAGTTCGAGATGGAGGTCATGCGGGATAAGAAGGACAACGCCATCATCGTCTGTTCCATCGAGAATATCGACCCCATGGGGGTCCACACCGGGGACAGCATCACCATCGCCCCCACCCAGACCCTCTCCGACCGGGAATACCAGGCCATGAGAAAGGCCTCCATCGACATCCTCCGGGCCATCGGGGTCGACTGCGGCGGTTCCAACGTGCAGTTCGCCCTGAACCCCGCGGACGGCCGGATGATCGTCATTGAGATGAACCCCCGGGTGTCCCGGTCCTCCGCCCTGGCCAGCAAGGCCACCGGGTTCCCCATCGCCCGCTGTTCGGCGAAACTGGCCGTAGGCTACACCCTGGACGAGGTGGTGAACGAAATCACCGGGGTCACCGCCAGCTGTTTCGAGCCGGCCCTGGACTATTGCGCCGTCAAGGTGCCCCGCTTTGAAATGGAGAAGTTCCCCACCGGTTATACCGCCCTGGGGACGCAGATGAAATCGGTAGGGGAGTCCCTGGCCATGGGCCGGACCGCCATCGAGGCGATAAACAAGGCCATCCGGGCGGCGGAAGCCGGTTTCGACGGCCTGACCGAACTGACCCGTTACAGCGCGGACGAGCTGGAGAATATCCTCTCCACCGCCCACCCCCACCGTTTCCTCGCCGCCTTTACCGTACTCAAGCGGGACGGGGAGGAGATCCTGGACAGCCTGGCCGAAAGAACCGGGTTCGACAAGTGGTTCCTCTACACCCTGCTGGAGCAGGTCCGCTTCGAAAAGAAGCTCCGAAGGGCCGAATTGAACGACGACCTCTACCTGGAAGCCAAAAGAATGGGCCTTTCAGACGAGCGGATCGCCTCCATAAGCGGTTTTACCCTCGGGGAAGTTTCCGAACAGTTCCGGAGCAAGCACTCCCCCTGTTACCACCTGGTGGACACCTGCGCCGGGGAGTTCAAGGCGGAGACCCCCTACTTCTACTCCACCTGGGGGGAAGTGGACGAGGGCGAGCCCATCGGGGAGAAGGAGAAGGCGGTCATCATCGTCGCCTCCGGCCCGAACCGGATAGGGCAGGGGCTGGAGTTCGACACCTGCTGCACCCTGGCCTCCCTCATGTACAGAAAGCACGGCTACAAGACCATTATGGTCAACTCCAATCCGGAGACCGTTTCCACGGACTTCAATATCTCCAGCAGGCTCTATCTGGAGCCCCTCACCGCGGAGCACGTGATCGACGTGATGAGGAAGGAGAAGGTGAAGGACGTGGTGGTCCAGCTGGGCGGACAGACACCCCTGAATATGGTGAAGGAGTTGGAAGAGGCGGGCGCCCGGGTCGTGGGCACCAGCGTGGAGAATATCGACATGACCGAGGACCGGCGCCTCTTCTCCGACGCGGTGAAGCGCCTGGGACTGCGCCAGCCGGATAACCGGAGCGCGAAGAATCCCCGGGAAGTGCGGGCCTACGCCAAGGAGATCGGATTCCCCGTCCTCCTGCGCCCCTCCTTCGTCCTGGGCGGACGGAGCATGTTCATCGCCTACGAGGACCGGGAGCTTGACGAGTTCCTGAGCCGGGGCATCACCATTTCCGCGGCCCGTCCCGTTCTGGTGGATCAGTTCCTGGAGGACGCCTTCGAATACGACCTGGACGCGGTCTGCGACGGGCACAACGTCTACGTGGGCGGCATCATGCAGCATATCGAGGCGGCGGGCATCCATTCGGGTGACTCGGCCTGCGTCTATCCCCCCTACAAATCCCAGCCGGAGATCGAGGAGGAGATGAAGGACGCCGCCGTGAAAATGGCCCGGGAGTTCCAGGTCAAGGGCCTCATGAACATCCAGTTCGCCGTGAAGAACGGCAAGCTTTATATCATCGAAGTGAATCCCCGGGGATCCCGGACGGTGCCCTTCATCTCCAAGTCCACCGGTGTCAACCTGGTGGAAGCGGCGGTGCGGGTCTGGCTGGGGGAGGACCTGGTGAAGCAGGGGCTCGTCGGCAAGGAAGAGGGGGTGGCCATCGGCACCTGCCTCACCGGCTCGTCCGTCAAGGAGGCCGTGTTCAGCTTCGACCGCTTCGCCGGTCTCGACCCCATCCTGGGGCCGGAGATGAAATCCACCGGAGAGGCCATAGGAACGGGGAGCACCTTCGGGGAAGCCTTCGCCAAGGTGGAGGCCGCCGTGGGGACCAGACTGCCCACGGAGGGCCGGGTCTTCGTCTCCGTGAACAAGAGGGACCGGGAGACCATTCTGCCCGTCATCCGGGATTTCCAGAACCTGGGATTCCAGATCTGCGCCACCCGGGGCACGGCGGATTTCCTCTTCCAGAAGGGGATTTTCACCGAAGTCATCCTCAAGGTGCACGAGGGGCATCCCAACGTCATCGACCATATGCAGGCGGGACGGGTCAATCTGCTGATCAACACCCCCATGGGACAGTTCTCCCAGATCGACGACTCCTACATGCGGGCCGAGGCGGTGAGGAGGAAAATCCCCTATACCACCACCACCAGTTCCGCCGCGGCGGCGGTGAAGGCCGTGGAATATCTGAAAACCAGGGAAGTGGCCGTAAAACCCCTTCCCGAAGGAAATTACGAACTGTAACCCATGGTAAAGTCCCAATTCGACAAGCTGGTAGCGTCTCTTTCCACGGAGGAACGGAAGGAGATGCTGCGCAAGATCGAAGAGACTTTTTCCCTCTCCGCCGAACCCCTTTCCCTCCCCGAGCCGGAGGTGAAAGAGGAGGAGGTGGATCCCATCGAGTACTACTACAAGTCCGATCTCCTGACGAAAATCTACGTCTTCCTGGTGAGCATCTTCACGGGGAAGGACAAGGGGGATGTGGTTCTCCAGACTTTCATCGGAAGGCTTAAGCGAAAAATAGGACGGGATTACGCCACCTACTTCCGTATGGAGAAGAAGCAGGGACTTCCCCCTTTCTACCATCTCCTCGTCAACATGAACAACGCCTTCGAAGTCTACCGGGAGCCCCTTTTCATGGCCATGAAGGAGAAGGAGGACTTCTTCGTCTTCCTGACGAACCGGGTGCTGGGCAAAAGGGAGGAGGAGATCTACCGGGATACGGATCCCTATTTCGTTGAGAAGGAACATCCGGAGTATACGGTGAATCAGATCCACCGGGAGATCGATGACAATTACGAGCGCATCGTCAAAAGCCTGGACGAGGAGAAGCGACGCAAACTGGTGCTCCATTCAATCATCATCCGGCAGCTCCACTCCCTGGCCCAGTTCGATTTCAGAAAGCTCCTCAAGCCCTTTGCGGTCAATCTGGAGGGGGAAACCGGTTATGTGGACCTGGACCGGATCAAATCCTCCCTCCTCTCCCTGAACGACGTCCTTTCCTCCCTCCGGCAGCCCCCGGACATCACCCTGCTGGAAGCCCTTTTCATCTACGAATACCGCACCGAACTGGCGGAGGATACCGTGGAAAACCTGGAGGAGAAGCTCCACAGCCATATCGGAGCCGCCGTGGAGGGGCTCAACTGCATCCGGGATTTCAATAAAAAAATCCCCCTCACCGATCTGCTCAGGGTGCTGACGGAGAACATAAACTACCAGCCCCAGGCCGTTTCCGGCGGGGAGGGGGCTCTCCATCATTACAAGGCCTACCTCAAGGCGGCCATTGCGGAGCGGTTTCGCCATTTCGTAAACGACAAGAAGAAGCGCGACCTGGTGAAAACCCTGGGAGCGACCTGGAGCATGAACTATATCGAACCCCTCATGGGATACCGGGCCGCCTCCTTCCAGCTTCCCGGGCCCTTCACCTATGAGGCTTCCCTCTCCGCCCTGGCCGTTTTCATCAACAAAATCGTGCAGGAGAAATATTACAATCCCCTGAACATGGTCCAGATCAACGGGGATTTCTACCGCCGGGACAACAGGACCGAGTTCACCGAAACCTATGACCGGCTCCAGCGGATCCCCTCACAGCTCAGAAACTTCTCCCTCTCCTTTCTCATCGAAGGCTCCTATTACAACCGCCTCCACGATGCGATTCGCGAAGAGGGCACCCGGGACGACC
>QKAI01000243.1 GCA_003246505.1 Spirochaetaceae bacterium
CCTTCCGCATCGATCAGCAGAATGATCTCCGGCCTCAGGGGAGCCTCCCTGTTGACGCCGATGACCCGGGCGATGCTGGAATCGCTCATCATGACGAGACTGCCCAGGGGGTAGATCCCCATGCTCCGGATGAAAATTTTAAGGATATCCGGATCGAAGCGGCGGCAGTTGTCGCTGAGGATATTCTTCATGGCCTCGTAACCGACCATGGAATTCCGATAGGGGCGCTCGCTGATCATGGCCTCGTAGGCGTCGGCGATGGAGGTGATGCGGGCCAGATAGTTAATGCTGTCCCCCTTCAGGGCCTGGGGGTATCCCTCCCCGTCCCAGCGCTCGTGATGCTGCAGGGCTATCTGGGCGATATCGTCGGACAGGCCCAGGTCCCCCTTGATGATCTGATAGGAGAACAGGGGGTGGGAACGCATGGTCTGCAGTTCCTCCTTTTCCAGCTGTCCCCCCTTCTTCTTTATGTCGTCGGAGACCCGGAGCATGCCCACGTCGTGGAGCAGGGCCCCGTCGGCCAGTTCCACCAGGGTGTCGTCGTCCAGCCCCAGGGAGATCCCGATATTCAGGGCCATGATGGCGCTGTTGAAACAGCTCTTGGCAAATTCCAGGGAGGCGGAGTTGTTGCAGAGGATCAGGCGGACCGATTCGAACTGCTTCTCCTTGACCCGGGTCACGATCTCCCCGCTCAGGCTGTTCAGCTCCTCCTTGGTGATATTCTCCATGCGGCTGATCTTGTCCATCATGTCGTTCAGCTTTTCCACCGTGTTGGAGTAGAAGGAGAACAGCTCCGCATCGGAGGGCACACCCCACATCTGCTGGGAATCGGGCTGGAAGAGGGGGGGCAGGGATCGGACATGTCCCTCCGTCTCCACCTGGGAGATGCCCCATTTCCTCAAGCGGTCTATATCCTTCTGCTTGATCTTGATGCCGGCGGGGATGAAAAGACTGTTCCCTTCCAGGTATACGGGCTGATCGAATTCCATGCCCGGTTCAAGATCGTCCACTTGCAGATAATTCATCCCTTCTCCTCCAGAGAGTATACAAAATGCAGGATTTCCGCGGTTATCCCGTAGAATTCCTCGGGAATTTCCCGGCCTATCTCCACAGTATAAAGACTTTCCGCCAGTCCGGGAATATCCATAACGGGAATTCCCCTCTCTTTTGCCACGGCCTCTATCCTGTCCGCCATGAGGTTCTCCCCCTTGGCGGTGACCCGGGGTGCCGAATCCCTTTCGGCCCGGTATTCCAGGGCCACCGATCGCTTTCTCTTCCCTTTCACAGGAGGATATCCACAAGACGGCCCGGTTCCCTACTATCAGTATCGGAAAAAAAGGAATCCTCCTGAAAGTATTTAGGGAATCTTTCCACGAAAATCCCGTAGCCCCCCAGGGCGCGGCGGAACTCCTCCCAGGGGGGGGGCGGACTTTCGGCCAGACCCCGGTCGTCCGTGAAGACGGTCATAAGGTCCTCCCCTTTCCCGGTAGCTGTCCGGGTCAGGAGGAATTCCCACTTCCGCCCTCCCCTCTCCAGGCGGAGGACCATGGTGGCGATCCTCCCTTCCTCAAGGGAGAGCGCGGCGGACCCCCTTCCTCCCCCGTCCCGGAAGATCCGGAACCAGTTCAGCTCCTCCCCGGGGGCGGGAAGGGGATAATCCGTTTCGGCCTGGGCTTTCTCCAAAAGGTCCTCCCCCTTCGGGGGTCCTCCCTCAAAGGCCTTTCCCTCACGAACCAGGTCCCAGAGCCGGACCCATTCCCCCTCTTTGAGGGGGAGATTTCTCTTTTCCAGAAGGAGCAGCAGGGTCAGGGCGTCCCCCCTCTCCCGGGGCGGGAGGGCGGTCAGCCGCTCCAGGATTTTTCCCGACCCGATAGGGGCGGGCAGCTTCCAGAGGGAGAGCAGGGAATCCAGGGTCCGGGAGAGATTCTTCGGCGGGGAAACCCTGCCGGCGGCGGGGGTAGAGGCGGTCCGATCCCCCCGGGCGGGCGCTTCGCCGATCCGGGGCTTCTCCCCGGAGGGCGTTCCCCCGATTTTCAAAACCGTACGATTCCTTCGGACCGGTCGGGAAGCTCGAAACGGTACCCCCTCTCCCGGGCCTCGTCTATGAGCCGGGGAAGGGCTTCCAGGAGAAGGGCCCGGTCCGCCCGGTCATGGCAGAGGATGGTGGCGGAGGAGCGCCAGAAGATCTGCCTTTCCAGGGAATCCAGATACAGGGCGGGATCGGTTCCGTCGTCGGTGACATTCCAGTCCATGTACAGGTAGCCCTGCCTGTCCATCTCCCCCTTGAGGGCATCCATGAGGGCCCTCCCCTCCCCGGTGGCGCAGAGGGAATTCCGGGACCCCCCGGGGAAGCGGACCAGCATGGACCGGGTGTCGGTAAGGCGGGAGATCAGTTTCTCGTTCCTCTGGAAATCCTTAAGGAATCCCTCGGTTGAGCGGTAGATGAGGCCGTAATCGTGGGAGTAGGTATGGTTCCCGATAAGGTGGCCCTCCGCCGCGGCCCGGGTCAGAAGGGACTCCCGGTTGCGGGTGACGTTGACCCCGTTCACGAAGAAGACGGCGGGGACCTGTTTCTCCCTGAGGATGTCCAGAAGGGCGGCGGTTATATCCGAGGGGCCGTCATCGAAGGTGAGGATCAGCCGTCCCCCCGCCGCGCCGGCCAGGGTGTCGTTCTCCTCCCTGAGAATCCGATTCCTCTCCTCCTCCTCCCGAATGAGATTCCGGGCCTGGACAAGATCCTCCCGGGAGTGGAAGAGACGCTCCTCGCTCAGGCGCAGCCGGCGGTTCTGTCCCGCCAGTAGGGTTACCGTCAGGAAGGAGAAGAAGAGAGAAAACAGGAGGAGAAGAAGAAAAAGCCGCTGCCTCATGGAAACATAATGGGGCAAAGAAGAAGGAGGGTCAAGAGAAAAAGAAGGGCCCCGTCCCGGGGGGGGAATCGCAGCTCCCGAAGCCAGGTCCTTGCCCCGGGGCGGTCGAATCCCCGGTTAATCAGGGCGAAGGCGAGCTGGTCGCTGTCCCGGAGGGCGGATACGATGACCGCGGTGAGCAGGGGGATCAGCTGGGCGGCCCGGCGGAGGAACCGTCCCTTCTCCAGGTCCACCCCCCGGGCTTGCCGGGCCTGGCGCACCCGGTGCCACCGGTCCGTGAAATCGGGCACCGCCTGCAGGGCCAGAACCAGGGTGAAGGCCCCCCGGTAGGGCAGGCCCGTTTTCACCAGAGCCTGGATGAAGAGGGACTGGGTCATGGTTACCATGGGCCAGGTGCAGAGGAAGACCAGATTAAAGAGGCGCAGCACCATGAGGAGGCTGGAGGCGAGATTGTCCCCACCAATGCGGATGAAGCGCCAGGAGAAAATGGATTCCTCCGAGGGGGAGAAGAGGGGCCAGAGAATCAGGATGAAAGCCCCCAGGGGAAGAAGTTTCCGCCAGAGGCTCCCCAGGGCGCTTCTCCCGTGGGGATGGGACCAGAAGAGGACGTGGAGAAGCCCCAGCATCAGGGCGAGCAGTGCCGGCGAACGGTAAAAGAAGAGGGCGATGATGGCAAGGAGAACGGCGATGAGCCGGGTGCGGGGATCAATCACGGGGACGGGACCTTTCCAGGACAATCTCCCGGTCCGCCAGTTCCCTGACGAGATCTTCGTTATGGCTTATGAGGAGAAAGCCCACCCCCCGGCGGATTCCATCGGAGACATAGCGGCGGATAGTCTCCAACCCCTCCCGGTCCTGTCCCCAGTCCGGTTCGTCCAGAATCACGAAGGGGGTGTCCCGGGCGGCGGTGACCGCCAGGGCGACCCGCTTTCTCATGGCGAAGCTGAGCATGGCCGGGGGATACCCCACCAGGGGGCTCAGGCCGAAGGATTCCAGAATATCCCCTACCCGGCGATCCCGGTCCTCCCTCTCCAGGCCGAAACCTATCTCCTCCCCCAGGGTGGGAGCGAAGAGCTGATGGTCAGGATTCTGGAAGAGATAGGAGAGATAATCCGCTCTCCGGGCGATGTTCAGAGGTCTCAGATCCCTGTCCCCCAGGGTCAGGCGGCCCGATCGGAGGCGCAGGATCCCCATGAGCAGGGAGGCCAGGGTCGTTTTGCCCGTACCGTTCACCCCGGTAAGGCCCACGGTCTCCCCCGGGTTTATGGTCAGGGTGAAATTCCGGAAAAGGGGGAACCGGTCGTCGTAGGAAAAATCCAGATCCG
>QKAI01000057.1 GCA_003246505.1 Spirochaetaceae bacterium
TACCCACCCGGGGATAGACAACCGGCTGCCCGAGAAGAGCCCATTCCTGTGGCTCGGCTGGGACTACATTGAATCCCACGACATCAGCGAGCTGATCGCCCACTGCGAATCGGTATTTGAAAGGAGCGCCCTGTGAACCTGGTAACCATATCGGGCCCCCCCTCCTCGGGAAAGACGGCGGTAATACTCAAGACCATCGACGCCCTCAAAAAACGGGGGCTCAAGACGGCGGTGGCCAAGTTCGACTGCCTCTACACCGACGACGACAGGCTCTACGAAAAGGCGGGCATCCCCGTGAAGAAGGGACTCTCCGGGGCCCTCTGCCCGGACCACTACTTCATCAGCAACATCGAGGAAGTCGTCAAATGGGGCGTGGAGGAAGGGTTCGACCTGCTGGTGAGCGAATCGGCGGGACTCTGCAACCGCTGCTCCCCCTATGTGAAGGGAATAAGGGCGGTCTGCGTCATAGACAATCTGAGCGGCATCAACACCCCTAAAAAGATAGGGCCCATGCTCAAGAGCGCGGACATCGTGGTCATTACTAAGGGGGACATCGTCTCCCAGGCGGAGCGGGAGGTCTTCGCCAGCCGGGTGAACACGGTGAATCCCGGGGCGGTCATCCTCCACGTGAACGGGCTGACCGGGCAGGGGAGCTACGAACTCTCCACCCTCCTCTTCGACGAATCGGAGGGGATGGAGACTCTGGTGGGCCGGGAACTGCGATTCCCCATGCCCTCCGCCCTCTGTTCCTACTGCCTGGGGGAGACCCGGATCGGGGAGAAGTATCAGATGGGGAACGTGAGAAAGATGGACATGGAGGGAAAGAATTGATGAATGCCCAGACGATGGGACGGAAAAACCTGAAGGATCTCCTGGAGCGCTACCCCTTCGCCTCGTCCTACTTCAAGGACAACAATCTCCCCCTGGAGGGGAATAGGGACCTGACCCTGGAGGAGTACTTCGGACAGTTTGACGAGGAAGCCCGGGAAGAGCGGGCCCTTGACGTGGACCTTCACTACCGCCAGCTGGGGGAGTTCATCAAACAGATGAACGCCTTCCTGGGCCACGAGGAGGACCGGGTGCAGACCGTGACCATCCTCCCGGGGACGGACAAATCGGGGAAGGGGGAGGAGTTCGGTGAACTGACCATCGCCCAGGGGGAGATCGTCTGCATCGTGGGCCCCACCGGGTCGGGGAAGAGCCGCCTCCTGGGGGACATCGAATGGGTGGCCCAGGGGGATACCCCCACCTCGCGGCGAATCCTGATCAACGGGGAGAAGCCGGACCGGAAGTGGCGCTTCTCCACCAAGGACAAGCTGGTGGCCCAGATCTCCCAGAACATGAACTTCGTCATGGACCTCACCGTTTACGAGTTCGTGGAGCTCCACGCCGAGAGCCGGATGGTGGAGAACCGGGGGGAGACCATCGGACGGATCATAGAGAGCGCCAACGCCCTGGCGGGGGAGCGGTTCACCCCGGAAACCCCCATCACAAGCCTTTCCGGCGGTCAGTCCCGGGCCCTGATGATCGCGGACACGGCCATTCTGAGCAAGTCCCCCATCATCCTCATCGACGAGATAGAGAACGCGGGCATCGACCGGAAACAAGCCCTGGATCTTCTCCTGAGCGAGGAGAAGCTGGTGCTCATGGCCACCCACGATCCGATCCTGGCCCTGATGGGGGACCGGCGGATCGTCATAAAGAACGGGGGGATTCACAGGGTGATAGAGACCACGGAGGAGGAGAGGGAGATCCTTTCCACCCTGGAGGAGATGGACCGGAAGCTGCTGGCCTACCGTTCCAAACTCCGCAACGGGGAAATCATAGGGAAACTGTAAGGAGGCAGGGATATGCATGAGGGATGCGCCGGTTCCTTTGAGAACGGCAAGCAGGTGGTGGACAAGGTACGGATGATGGGATTCGCGGAGCAGTATATGCCCATGCCCATGGAGATAGAGTGCGGGGAGTGCGGTAAGGGCTTCGAGATGGAGACCTTCGAGGGCAGATGCCCCGAATGCGGCATGGTTTACGGGGTCACCCCCTGCCACGCCTTTGACCCGGCCAACGTGATGGCCGCGGGAATCGATTACTAGAAGAAAAAAACAGTAAGGAGAAAACAGGGATGAGTATGTTTTGTTACCAGTGCCAGGAGACGGCTAAGAACGGCGGCTGTACGGTCAACGGGGTTTGCGGCAAGAAGGGGGATACGGCCAATCTGCAGGATCTGTTGATCCATACGGTGAAGGGGATCTCCTACATCGTGGAAAAGGCGGGAACCGTGGACGGGGAAGTAGCCGACTATATCACCAGGGCCCTCTTCACCACGGTGACCAACGTGAGCTTCGACGACGATCAGCTCGTTGCCATCATCGCCCGGGGCCTGGAGCTGCGCGAAGAGATCCGCCGGCGCTACAACGTCAACGGGGTTCTGCCCGACGCGGCGACCTGGACCGCCGACAGCAAGGAGAAGATGCTGCTCAAGGCGGTCTCCGTCGGTGTCCTCTCCACGGAAAACGAGGACGTCCGCTCCCTGAGAGAACTCCTGGTATACGGCATCAAGGGCATCGCCGCCTATACGGATCACGCCGCCGTCCTGGGATTCGAGGACAAATCCATCTATCGGTTCATGGTGGAAGGCATGGCTTCCACCCTTAAGAAGCTCTCCGTGGACGAGATGATCGCCCTGGTCCTGAAGGCGGGGGAAGTGGCGGTCACCGCCATGGCCACCCTGGACAAAGCGAACACGGAGACCTACGGCAATCCGGAGATCACCACGGTGAATATCGGAGTGCGGAATAATCCGGCCATCCTGATATCCGGTCACGACCTCAAGGATATGGAAGAGCTCCTGAAGCAGACCGAGGGCACCGGGGTGGACGTGTACACCCACGGGGAGATGCTACCCGCCCACTACTACCCCGCCTTCAAGAAGTACGGTCACTTCGTCGGTAACTACGGCAACGCCTGGTGGCTTCAGGACAGGGAGTTCGAGACCTTCAACGGCCCCGTGGTCATGACCACCAACTGTCTCGTCCCCCCCAAAGCGTCCTATATCGACCGGGTCTTCACCACGGGCAACGTGGCCTTTCCCGGCGTGAAAACCATCGCCCCCCGGAACAAGGCCGGGGAAAAGGACTTCTCCCAAGTGATCGCCCTGGCAAAGACCTGTGCCGCCCCCAGGGAGATCGAGACAGGATCCATCGTAGGCGGCTTCGCCCACGAGCAGGTTTTCGCCCTGGCGGACAAGGTGGTGGAAGCGGTCAAATCGGGCGCCGTAAAAAAGTTCGTTGTCATGGCCGGATGCGACGGCCGCCAGAAGGGACGGGATTACTACGGCGATTTCGCCAAAGCCCTGCCCCAGGACAACATCATTCTGACCGCGGGCTGCGCCAAGTACCGCTACAACAAGCTGGATCTGGGCGACATAGGCGGGATTCCCCGGGTACTGGACGCGGGACAGTGCAACGACAGCTTCTCCCTGGCCCTGATCGCCCTTAAACTCAAGGAAGTTTTCGAGCTGGAGGATATCAACGAACTGCCCATCGTTTACAACATCGCCTGGTACGAGCAGAAGGCGGTCACCGTTCTGCTGGCCCTGCTCCACCTGGGGGTGAAGAACATCCACCTGGGCCCCACCCTGCCCGCCTTCCTCTCACCCGCCGTGGCCAATGTCCTTGTCGAAACCTTCGGAATCGGGGGAATCGGCGAAGTGGAAGAGGATATGAAACTGATGATCGGCTGATGAACAGATCAATTTAATAAGGGAATGTAAAAAGCACTTTCGAAAATCAGCCCGGAGTTTTCTCCGGGCTTTTTCTTAATTGAAATATATGGTAATTCCTATAATGGGACTGATAAGATATAACTCATTACGGTAGGTGTTGGTATCGGTGAGAATAAGTTTTGTTGTGGTACTGTAATTCTGATAATGCTGGTCCGCCCATCTGTACCCCACCCCGGTCTCGATGCTCAGGGCGACGGAAGGATTGAACATATACTGCAGTCCGACAGAAATATAACCCAGTAAAAAACGAGTCTCATCGAATCGGTACTGAAAACCCTTCTCATAGGAGAGAATATTATCCTCTTCATAACCGACTCCCGGTCCGGCATAAAGGGTAAGTGGTTTTTCCGGGTTGGAATAATAGAACGCATCGAGTCTTATTCCGCCATAGAATCTTTCC
>QKAI01000262.1 GCA_003246505.1 Spirochaetaceae bacterium
TTTGTGGTTTTCTGATTATTCCAGATCTTTCTCTTACGCAGCAGTGACTTAACCGCCTCATCCACCTCCCTGTTGGGGGCGATGAGAGGTTTCAGAGCGCCCTTTGAACGCTTGATAACGTCTTTGAAGGAGGTCTGTTTGGCCTTGTCAAAGGCTCCCGTCTCTTCCAGATAGGAATCGAGGAGAAGGGAGAGCATATGGCTTCTCCTCTTTTCCCCCTCTGCCACCTGCCTGTCCAGATCCTCCATATCGGAGAAAAACTTCTCCTCATATGCCTGTCCCCTCTCATCCATCAGTATGGAATACTGGGGCAGGACCGTTTCAAACAGATTCAGTTCCCGGAATTTTCTGAAACACCCCGTCGCCGTACCGGACTGGAGGATTTTAAAGAGCTCCTCCGACATGCGGGAAATGGAATACTCGTGATGCAGGGGGGCGGATTTTTTGATGCGCCGCTTGAGGAGGAAGGGAATGCGGGACTGGGTCCCCACGGAGTATTTTACTGCCCGGATCATGCGAACCGGATCCTCCACGAAGGTCTGATCCAGGGGAATGACGCTTTTGAGTACCCGCTTTCGGATATCCCTGACCCCCCCCACGAAATCCAGAATCTCTTCGTTGTCCGGATCATAGAAAAGAGCGTTCAGGGAGAAGTCCCTTCTCAGGGCATCCTCCTCTACGGTCCCGAAGATCTGCTCATCCCGCTCACCCGAATCGAGGGCCCGGAAAGTGGCGACTTCGATGATTTTATCATTGGCGAAGTAGATATGGACGAGCCGGAATCTTCTGCCGATGATGCGGGAGTTCCGGAAGACCCTCTTAATCTGATTGGGAGTGGCGTCGGTGGCGATATCGAAATCCTTCGGTTTTCTATCAAGAAGAAGGTCCCTCACCGCTCCGCCGACCACGTAGGCCTCATATCCTACGGAATGCAGGCGGGATATGATTTTTCTGGCGTCCCGGTCTATTTTTTCCCGGGAAATATTATGTTCATCAAGGGAGTAAATCTCAGCCTGTCGGGTGAGTTTTCCCTTCTCATTTCTACCGTAGCGTATTCTCATGACTGACATAAATGTAACACGATTACGGAGAAAACACAATTCCCTAATTGGGCGAAAGACTCAGGGAAAGCCTTTTAATTTGCTCCAGATCGCTTCGGGTAAACCCCTCCCATTCCATGGAGAAGAAGGTATTGTTGTGAAAAAGGGGCTCCTTCTCCAGGGGCAGAGAACTGAAGCGGCAGCTCTCCTCCCAGAGGGAAGACCGGGGCACGGGGGAGAACTGGGCAATCCGGCACCGTATTCCGTAGGAGGAGGCGGTCCGTACGGACTCCTCCACCTCCCCGTGCCGCTGGCCGGGAAGACCCGCCAGCACGTAGGCGGCGCATCGGTCCAGGGGAAATCGTGACGCTCTGATATGGTCAAGGGCGGCCTGGAAAATATCCCCGTTGATCTTCCTGTCATGGCGTTCGTGGAAATCGTCGGAGGAACTCTCGTAACCCATGCGCAGTTCCTGGAATCCCGCGTCGGCCATCATGTCCAGGGTTTCCCCGTCCAGATAACGGGCGTGGACCGCATTGGGCAGATAAAAGGAGAGCCCTTTGTTCCAGGAGAGGACCCGTTCCAGAAAGGGCTTGAAAAGAGTATCCCGATTGACCAGCAATGCATCATCGTAAAAGGCGAAGTGGGTGGTTCCCCACCTTTCGTGGATCCCCTTCAGACGCAGGAAAGCCTCGTCCGGATCACCGGGTAGAAATCGGGGTTCCAGCAGCCGGGAGGCACAGTATTCGCAGGCCATGGGACATCCCCGGTTAAGACGGATGACGCCGCTCTCCCTCCAGACCGGATCCTCCGGATCGGACTCCTCCGTAAGCGGGCCGGGGGGAAAGGGGAGCCGGTGTCCCAGCTGCACCCTCAAACCGCGCTCCGCCTCACCGGCAACAACGTAATCGGGCCCGCAGGTGTTCCGGCAGTGCTCCGGCATAAGGGTCGCATAGATCCCGCCCACGACGACGGGAACGGAGGGATGATGCATGCGGCATAGGTCCACCGCCTCTTTCACCCCCCCGTACCAGTAGGTCATGACCGATGTGATGAGGATCAGATCGGGACGGGTCTGGGAAATTTTCCAGGAAAAACTCTCCCGGTCTATCCCGTAACGGGAATAGTTTCTCTCCAGGGAGAACCCCTCCACGGGCCAGGGAAGGGGCTGCCGGAAAATCTTTCCCGTTCCGTTGGGCCTTCGCCTGGGGGCGCCGAGTTTGCTAAGGGATTCGGTGTCGAAGGGGTCCAGGGCATTGATATGCACCGTGTGCCATCCCCCCCGGCGGAGCCAGGAGGCGATTTTCAACAGCCCGTAGGGCTTGGAAAAAAGATCGTAGTAGGCGAAATCGTAGACCGGCGGGGTGATGAGGAGGGCGGTTACTCCAGCGATTTGGCTTCCCTCCTGACAAGACCGTTCACCCCGTCCCTGTCCATTTCCCTCACATCCGGATAAAGGGAGGAGATACCGTTGATCCGTATGCCCCTGATCCCGTAGATCTGTATATAGTTGTCACTATGGGTCAGCATTCGTCGGTAGAGCCCGGAGAGGGCATCCCATTCGGCGGTGGACATGAGCTGGCAGCAGCGTTTGAGAAACTCAAGCTGGGTGTCCTTCTTAAGCCAGTGGAGAGCCATAACCTCCTCAAGGGCGGGGACGGTTCCCCCTGTCTTTTTTTCGAGGAGTACCTTGAGCACCTCAAGACGCATTTCGGCGCTGTTGCTCTCATCGGCGAAATAGTCGACTAGTATGCTGTCGGCGCGGCCGTTCCCGTACTCCCCCAGGGCTTTTGCCGCGGCTATTTTCACATTCCTTTCCGAATCCCGGCGCAGTTTGAAATCCAGAACATCAATGGCTTTCTCCGATTTAAGCCTTCCCAGACCCTCGCTGGCGGTGACGCGGATCTTCCAATAGGAGTCGCGCCTCAGGGCCTGGAGGAGCAGATCCTCCACCCGGGGATCCTCAAAATACATAAGACCGGACACGGCAAAGGCTCGGATCATACTGTCATTCCCCTCCCCATTATAGAGGGAGATAAGAGGTTCCATGGCTTCCGGATCTCCCAGTTTTCCCAGGGCGACCGCGGCGTATTCCCGTTCCGAATTGGAGGCGGAACTGTCCTCTATGATACCGATGAGACGATCCAGAGCGGGGAGATACTTCATCTCCCCCCAGGCGGAAATGACATTGGTGGCGATATCCGTGCCCGCTTCTCCGCTGTAATCCTCATAGAGAGCTTCCAGTTCCTCCGCCCGGGAGGCGTCCCCTATCTTGCCCAGATTATAGACAACCCGTCCGGTCAGTCCGGGCTCATCCTTTTTCGCCAGGTCATAGAAGAGGTCCACCGCTTTTTCGCTTTTTATATCCCCCAGATAGGTGATGGCAGCCAGAATCCGTTTTTCCTGATACCTGAAATCCTCCAGCACGGGGGCGATATCGGAAAGGGCGGCCTCCTCGGCCAGGGGATCCTTAAACTGGGAGAAGAGGGAGTATATCACCTCCGCCAGGGAGGCGTTCTCCGTCTCCCCGAGGACCAGGAGAAGCTCTTCGTTATAGGAGTCATCCTTCTCCTGGCCGATGGCGGTAATGACTTCCCTTACCTCCGATTCGATGCCGTAGAGCAGGATCTCCTTTCTGTCGTCCCGGAGGGAACGGATATTTTCCTGTTTTTCCCCGCTCAGATCGTCGCCGACGAAGGCGCCTCCGCTCGTATCGTAGGGATTCGTCGCCTGGGCGGTAAGGGGAATGTGGGCGAGGGTTAGGAATATCAGGATTGTCGTCTTTCTCATGGCCGCTCCCGGGTTATCTACCCTTTCTTTTTATTATCGACAGGAATTCCACCCCGACCACTTGAAATGAGAAAAGGGTGATCCCCGTAAACCCTAAGCCGTACAGAGCCAGCAGCCCCAGGGAACGGAGGGAACTCCCTTCCCGCCACCAGAGGGCGCCGAAGAGACGGTTCAAAACCAGAATAAAGATGATTCCGGGAAGAAGGGAGAGCAGAATTTTTCCCAGCGAGACCAGGAGAGATCCCCCTCCGGTCAGGGGGATTTTTTTGCGGAGTATCAGAATATACCAGAGGCTTCCCCCCAGATAGGCCAGGGAGTTGGCATAGGCCAGTCCCTCGACTCCCCTCTTCC
>QKAI01000179.1 GCA_003246505.1 Spirochaetaceae bacterium
GTGAACGCAATTGGCGCAATAGATTTTGCCTGCTTCCTCATCGAAATCATTTTCCATAACCGAGATAATCCCCCTTTTCTCTTTTATGCTATCTCAGTTAACTTTTCGGCCGAAAGGGGGATAAAATTAAGGGAAACCTTGTCAGGAATCAGTCAATGTTCTCGGAATGCTCCTCCATTATCCGCAAGCATATGGGCTTTTCTCTGATCTCGGGGAGCTTCTCAAGGGCTTCCAGGATCGTGGCGATATCACCCGCCGCCGCTTCATGGGTGGTGATGACCACGGTCACCGGCTCCTGGGTCTCCCTCTGGATCATGGAGCTGATGCTGATGCCCTTCTGGCTCAGGAGGGTGGTGATCTTCGCCACGACCCCCGGCTTGTCCTCGGTGACGAGGCGCAGATAGTACCGGTTCACCGATTTTTCCCTGTCGATCAGAACCGCTTCGGGGGTCAGGTCGGGCCAGAAGGTCAGGCTGTTGAAGCCGCTCTGGGTGATGCCCAGGGCCAGAGCCAGGATGTCGGCTGCCACGGCGGAGGCGGTGGGAGATCCGCCGGCGCCCCGGCCGTAGTACATGGTGTGCCCCACCGCGTGCCCGTAAACGCTAATGGCGTTAAAGGGGCCGGAGACCCGTGCCAGGGGGTGATCGGTGCTGATGAAGCAGGGGGCCACGAAGAGGTCCAGACCCTCATCGGTTTTGCGGGCCGCCGCCAGGAGCTTGACCACGTATCCCAGTTCACGCCCCATCTGTATGTCCATGCTCTCCAGATTGTCTATGCCCTCCACGGTCAGCCGGTCCAGCTTCACCTGCTCCCCGTAGGCCAGGCTGCTCATGATGGTGAGCTTGTGGGCCGAGTCCATGCCGTTCACGTCCAGGGTCGGGTCGGCTTCGGCCAGTCCCCTCTTCTGGGCGCCCTTGAGGGCTTCCCGGTAGGACTGTCCCTTTTCGGTCATTTCCGTGAGAATGTAATTACAGGTACCATTGACGATGCCGAAAAAGGCGTCGATCCGGTTGGCCAGAAGCCCGTCGGTCAGGGCCTTTATGATGGGGATGCCCCCTCCGCAGCTGGCCTCGAAGCCGATGGACACGCCGTTCTTCCGGGCCAGGGCGAAAAGCTCCTCCCCGTAATGGGCCAGAAGGGCCTTATTGGCGGTTACCACATGTTTTCCCGCTTTCAGAGCCTTTTCTATGAACTGCTTGGCGATGGTCAGCCCGCCGACCAGTTCCACCACGATCCTAATATCCCTATTGTCCAGCACCGTCTGAAACTCCGGCTGCAAAAGGGCCGGATCAAGGCCCGCCCGGGTAAGGGGCTCCACATCCCGGTCCACCAGGGCGGTCAATTCCAGATTCGCGCCGCTTCTTTTATTGATAAAGGCTATGTCCTCGGTCAGCAGTTTCGCCGTGGCCCCGCCTACGGTTCCGCAGCCTACGATGGCTATGCCGATTTTTTCTGACATGTCAGTCTCCTGTATTCTATACGTTAGAATGCATTATTGAGGATTTAGCGCTTTTTTTCAAGAGAGGCGAGGGGCCTATCGGGGCGTTACTCCGCCGCCTGCTGCACCATAAGCTCCTTAAGCTTGCCGAAGCGCTCGATGATGGGCAGCTTCTGGGTGCAGGCCCGCTCGCATTTGCGGCACTCGATGCAGGCGTCCAGAAGTCCGGGGGGGACGGCCCAGTGGTACTTGAGCCGGTTTTCCGCCTTGCCCTCCGTCTTGATGAAGAGGGCGTTGGCCGTCTCCATAAAGGCCCAGACGGGAATATCCACGGGGCAGTCTTTGCAGTAGCCGCAGGTGGTGCAGAGGGCGTCGAAGCTGTCCTCTATATGGTTGCGGATGCTGTCCATCTCTTCTTCGGTGTACTCCCGGAAGGTCTCCACGGCCCGGACCGCATCGTCCACGTCGGACTTGTTGCGGAAACCGATAAGAGGAAGGGTCGCCTCCTTCGTGGCCATACAGAAGTGGATCGCCGCATCCACGATGCTCTGTCCCTCGTGGACCCGGATGAAGTCGAAGGCCTGGGGGTTCTGGGGGATCATGCCCCCTCCCAGGGGATTCATCAGGGCCGTGCCCATGCCGGCGGCGTGGGCGGCGCGAATCCCCTCCAGGCGGTGGGCGAAGTTGGTGGCATTGTAGCCCAGGGTCATGCCGTCGAGCCAGGGGTTGTTCCTGATGATCTCGGCGATCTCCCATCCCGGCTGGTGGGAGGTGTAATTGGAAAAGCGGACGAGCCCCTCCTCCTTGGCCCGGAGAATTTCCCGGATCGCTCCCCCGTCCACGCGGCCCTGCCACTCGGCGAGGGATTTGACATACCATATATTATAAAAATCGATGCTGTCCACGTTCAGCCGGGTGAGGGTCTGTTCCAGTTCCTCGCGGAAGGCCTTCCCCTCCGGCTTATGGCTCTTGCTGGAAAGGTAGAAGGGCTTTCCCGTCTTCCTCATCTCCTTTACCGCCGTACCGACGATGATTTCCGATTTGTCATCGCAGTATCCCGGGGCCGTATCGAAGTAGGTGATGCCCTGTTCGAAGGCATGGAGGACCGTCTCGGCGGAACCGTCAATATCGGAGGGGTTTTCAAAGCGCATTGCCCCGAAGCCGATGCGGGATACCTCTATCCCCTTATTTCCGTATTGAGTGTACTTCATAATTTCCCTTCCCTGAGTGTTGTTGTGTTCTGAATATTATGGCACATATGTACATATTGTCAAGATTGTTCCGGAGGGATGTATTGCGCCAAAGTGGGGAACATTAACGAAAAACTCATGTTTTTATGGTATAATGAAAAAAATGGAGTCCGAATTGTGGCAAGTAAGAAGAAGAAAGGCGATATCAACAGGGAATTCCCCTTTATCAATAAGGAGATAAGCTGGCTCAGCTTTAATGACCGGGTCCTGCAGGAATGCGAGGACCCCCGCAATCCCATAGGGGAGCGGATCAAATTCATGGGCATCTACTCCTCCAATCTGGATGAGTTCTTCCGGGTCCGGGTGGCCATGGTGCGCCGGTTCTGCCATATGGGCAAACTGGGGGAGGAGCTTTTGAGGGAATCCCCCCCGGTGGCCATGAAAACTATCCAGAAGCTGGTCAACGAGCAACGGGAAAAATTCAACGGCATCTTCCGGGATATCCTGGAGGAGCTGAAAGGCCTGGGGGTCACCCTCGTGAATAATGAGATGCTCACCCCCGAGGAGAGGGCCTTCGTCATAACCTATTTCAACAAGCAGGTGCGGAACAAGATCTTTCCCATCATGCTGGACGCCCGCTACCGTCTGCCCGACCTGCGCGACAAATCGCTCTATCTTTCGGTGGAGCTGCGCCAGTCCAGCAGAAGCAAGAGTAAGCTCAAATACAGCATTATCGAAATCCCCACCAAGATTCTGCCCCGCTTCATTCTCCTGCCCCGGAATGGGGAGGAGATACGCGTCGTCATGATAGACGACATCGTGCGGGAGGGGCTGCCCTATATCTTCAACAATCTGGAGACGAAATATGACTCCCTCCAGGCCTGGAACATAAAGGTGGTCCAGGATTCGGAGCTCTCCATAGACGACACGGATATGGCCACGAGCTATATGAACAAGGTGAAGGAGAGCCTTCAGGAACGGAAAGAGGGCGCCCCCATCTGGTTTCTATACGACAGGACCATGCCGGAGGACCTGAAGAATTTCCTGATAAGGAAAATGCACTTCGGCAAATACGAGACCATCACCACCGGCGGGCGCTACCACTACCTGAGGGACATGATCAAGCTGCCCGATATCCTGGGGCTGCCCTGCGCGGAGAGGCATACCCCCATCGTGCACCGGAATTTCCCCATGGGGAAGAATCTCTTCTCCGCCATCAAGGCGAAGGACTCCCTCCTCTATTTCCCCTACCACAGCTTTTCCACCATCATCGATCTCCTGCGCATGGCTTCCATGGATCCCCATGTGGAGAGCATCAAGATCACCATCTACCGGGTGGCCGATTTCTCCAGCGTCATCAACGCCCTGATCAACGCCCGGAAGAACCGCAAGGAGGTCCTGGTCGTTCTGGAGCTGCAAGCCCGGTTCGACGAGGAGAACAACCTCACCTGGGCCAATCTGCTCCGGGAGAGCGGTGTGAAGGTCATCTTCGGCGTGGAGGGGCTCAAGGTCCACTCCAAAACCTTCCTC
>QKAI01000167.1 GCA_003246505.1 Spirochaetaceae bacterium
TGAAGGCCGATGGGGCGGACGGGCAGTCCTGGGATCCTGAGTTCGGGGCGGATCTCTTTATCGACGCCCGCCCCGACGGCGACTACCGGGTGTACGGGAAGGTCCGCTTTGAATTCGATCCCGCCGACTCCTCCCTGGATGCCACGGCGAGGGAGCTCTTCGCTGACTTTCACTACCGGGACAGGGTCAGATTCCGCATGGGAAAGCAGATGATCAACTGGTCCGTGGGGTATCTCTACAGCCCGGCGGACGTGCTGAACCTGGAATCCATCAACCCCCTGGATCCCGAAGCGGACCGGGAAGGGCCCCTGGCCCTGAAAACCCAACTCCCCCTCAGGGGCGTGAACCTGCAGCTGTACACCCTTATACAGGAGATGGAGGAGCCCGGGGATATCACCTGGGCCCCTAAGGCGGAATTCCTGGCGGGGAACTGGGAAATAGGCACCGGAGCCGTGCTGGACCCGCGCATGACCCCCAAGGGGGCCCTGTTCCTGACCGGCCCCATGGGAACCCTGGATTTTCTGGGGGAGGCCCTGCTCCAGTACGGATCGGACAGGGAATTCTATAGTGGCCGGGATTACGGGGACCGGCTGTTCCTCTCCGCCACGGCGGGGCTCCTCTATACCGATGGGGGGGAGCGGCTCACCCTGCTGTGGCAGTACTGGTACGACGGGGAGGCCCAATCCTATGGGGATTTGGATGCTATTGGCCACCACAGGGGCGGCGCCAGCCTCAGCAAGGGCTTTCTCCTGAACAGCGGGGCGGAGCGTTCTCCCGTCCTTACGGCGAGTCTGCTCTGGCTGGGGGATTTTACCGATCTTTCCGGAATGGTGAAGGGCGGGCTGGAATGGGAGCCCCTAGACCACGGGGCCCTGGGCTTGACCGGCCTCTACCGCTACGGGAGCAGTCTGACCAGTTACCGCTTCCAGGGCCCCGGCGTCGCCGCCCCGGTATTTGAAACGGGGGTCTATGCCAAACTGGGCTACGGGGTATTCTGAGGATCAGACATACATACGGTACTCCCCGGCCAGCATGAGCAGGCAGAAGAAAGAGAGGCAGTTATCATAGTAGCGCCGGTCCCCCTTCCTTAAGGGACGGGACCAGAAATCCCTCACCAGCGCCAGCCGGTGGGGTCCCCGGGAAGCGAGGGACCCGGCGGCGTTGGTGGCTATCAGGGCCAGGGGATGGAGGATAGCCGGCTCGGCTATGACCGTCCCGTCGATGGCGTAGCAGGCCAGGTTCTCCGGGGAAATTTTATCGGCGAAGAAACCCTGGAGCCGGTCGGCTATGGCGCTCAGCCCCGGAGTGGGTCCGAACCAGGCCGCGTCCAGTCCGATATTCATGGCCACCCGGTAGGCGTCGGAATAGAAGTAACCGTGGTGCTCCCTCATGACCGGCGTCCCGTCATAGGCGGCGTACTCCGCGGCCATGCCCGTCTTTTCATGGCAGGCGATTTCCAGATAATCCCGGCTGCTCTGCGCCGCCCGGCTCCAGAAGGGCCTGTCCTCCCTATCGGCCAATCCGGCGAAGAGCTCGTAGAAATGGGGCAGATGGTAGGACGGGTCGGAGAAGGGCAGCTCGGGAACGAATTTTATCAGGTGGTTGTCCCGATCCCACATGGGTTGCCCCCCCTCCTCCCCTTCGTCCTGATGCAGGCAGTGGCGCAGGATATCCCGGGCCTGTTCGCCGTAATTGAAGGGTTCCGCCCCGTCTCCCCAGCGCCGGGAGGCGAAGAAGAGGGCCATGGCGAAGTACTCCTCCCCGTCCGGCGCCGGCCCCTGGGCGTTCTTCCTGCCCTCCGGGGAAACGGACCAGGCGAAGTAACCCCGGTATTTGCCGGCGCTCTGGTACATGAAGGTTTTGGAGAAGAGCCACAGCCGGTCGAAGATATCCTTCCGGTCCCTCTGAACGGCCATCATCATCCCGTAGCTCATGCCCTCGGAACGGGCGTCCTTGTTGCCCGTATCCATCATGTAGCCCATATCCGGGCCCATCTCAAAATAGAAGCGCTCCTCCCTGTCGAAGAAAATGGTCTCGAAGGCGTCATCGATTTTCCGTTTCACATCCCCCCCGGGGATTCCCGCGTCGGCGAACAGATTGGGGTAGGTCATGGTATCTCCTTTGCCCCTTCCAGGGCGGCGTAATAGGCCGGCTTCGGCTCCCCCTCCCCGTCAAAGAGAAGGGGCCAGTTCTTCCTGTTCTTCACGGGAAAATTATCAAGCCAGGTATGGTCGTCGGCGACGCCCCAGGTGGTGACCCCGGCCAGGGCATCCCCTTTCCGGGCGAAAAGGGCATAAAGATCCCCGTACCTCCGGGCCTGTCGTTCCATCAGCTCCCGGGACGGTCCGTCATAGAGGGCCTCCCTCTCCCGGAATTCGTAGACGGAGATATCCAGTTCGGTTATCTGCACCTCCAGCCCCAGGGAGGCGTAACGGTCGATGGCCGCTTCCACATCCGCCAGGGGGGGCCACTCCAGGGACCAGTGGCCCTGTATCCCTATGCCGTGGAGGGGAACCCCCTTTTCCAGAAGTTCCGAGGCCAGGGTATAGATCTTTTCCCGTTTCACCGGATCCACGGCGTTGTAGTCGTTGTAATAGAGCCGGGCCTCCGGATCGGCCGTATGGGCGTAGCGGAAAGCCTTTTCTATGTATTCGGGCCCCATGATCTCATACCAGGGGGAATCCTCTCGGTAAAAACCCGGCCCGTCGGAGAGGGCTTCGTTCACCACGTCCCAGTAGGCGATCCTCCCCCGGTAACGACCGGCCACGGAGGAGATATGCTCCTCCAGCCTCCGGTCCAGCAGGGCAGAGGACGCTCTTTCCGCTCCGTCCCGGAACATCCAAGCCCCGGTCTGATTGTGCCAGACCAGGGTATGGCCGTGAACCAGAAGGCCGTTCTCTTCGGCGAAGTCGAGGAGCCGGTCCGCCTCCCGGAAGTCGTAACGGCTCTCCACGGGATGGATCGGACCGGGCTTCATGATATTTTCCGGGGTCAGTCCCCCGAATTCCCTCAGGATCAGCTCCCCGTCCGATACGAGAGTCTCCGGGCTGACCGCGGCGCCCACGTAGAAGGTCTCCCCGTAGGCCCTTTTGAGGGTCGGCTCCCCCTTCCCTCCCCCGCAGGCGGAGAGGGCCGTTCCCAACAGGAGACTCCCCAGGGGAAATTTCCGTAAAAACCCTCTCATCCCTTTACCCCCCCGATGGCCAGGCCGGTGACGAAGTACTTCTGCAGGAAGGGATAGACGGCTATGATGGGGAGGCTCACCACCACGGTCATGGCCGCCCGGAGCGATGTGGGGGTCACCCGGGAGGTGGTCATCCCCCCCGCTTCGGCGAAGGCGTTCGCCGCGCTGCCCCCGCTCATGGCGGCGTTGGCCGACTGGATCTTCTTCATCAGCTCGTACTGCAGGGTGCTCAGGGAGATGTTGGAGGAGTTGTACAGGAAGGTGTCGAACCAGAAATTCCACTGCCAGACGGCGATGAACAGGGCCACCGTGGCCAGGACGGGCAGGCAGAGGGGCAGGATCACCCTCAGGAAAATGGTGAAGTCCGAGGCCCCCTCCAGGCGGGCCGACTCCACGAAGCTCTCCGGCAGCCCGTTCATGTAGGTGCGGATGACCAGGAGATTGAAGGCGGCCACCAGCCCGGGGATCCAGTAGATATGAAAGGAATTCACCAGATGGAGGGAGCGCATCAGGAAATAGGTGGGGATCAGCCCCCCGTCGATGTACATGGTCAGTACGTAGAGGAAGGTGACGAAGCGGCGCAGGACGAACTCACGCCGGCTGATGGTAAAGGCCACCATGGCGGTGCAGAAGACCTGGGTGATAACGGAGATCACCGTGCGCAGGACGGATACGACCGCCGCGTGGCCCAGGTTCTCGTTGGAGAATATCTTCTCGTAATTGCGGAGGGAGAAGACCCGGGGCCACAGGGTGATCCCTCCCCTCAGGCTGTCCGCGGAATCGTTGAAGGAGATGGCGATAATGTTCAGGAAGGGGTAGAGGGTCACCCCCACCAGGAATGTCAGAAGCAGGATCTTCACCGTGTCAAAGGCGATGTCGTCGGCGGTTTTTTTCATGATCCCTCCTAGATCAGGGTTTCTTCGCCCATCCGGGCGGCCAGGCGGTTGGCGG
>QKAI01000391.1 GCA_003246505.1 Spirochaetaceae bacterium
GGGAGAATATTGCCTATGAGAGGCACTTCGTCCGGGGCGATGCGGAGAAGATACTGGATCGGGATGACCTGATAAGGGATGAGGATTTCTTCGTGATTGAAGCCCAGGCCCCGACAACCCGCCTTTCCCATCAGGTTTCCTGCCAGAAGGAGGGGAATCGTTATATCATCCATTCGGTGAATCAGTGGCCTTCCCAACTGCGGAAGAACGCCGCAGCGGCCCTTCGTATTCGCCGTGACCAGGTCATGCTGCGCAACTATCCTTCGGAAAACAACCAGGATAGCCGGCTCTGGTATACGGCTCTCTCCGGATGCCATGCGGCCCTGCTCTGCCAGGCTACCCGCAAAACCGTGCGTTTTTACATTGACGAAGAGGAGAACCGCCTGCTCACACCCAGCCGGGGTAAAACGGAGATTTATATAAAGGGGGCCCTCTCGGCGGAGGGAGACCTTCTGGCCCTGAAGGTGGATTTCGCCCTCGACGTGGGGGCCTTCGGTCTGATGACCCCGGAAATCATTGACCGTATGGCCCTGGCCTGCACCGGTGTCTACCAGTGCCGGAACCTGGAGATAAACGGAACGGGGATCAGGACGAACCGCATGCCCACCGGTTTTTTCCCCGACCTTAACCAGTCCCCCGTTCTCTTCGCCGTGGAATCCTTTGCCAACAACCTCATTCGCCTGGGGGGATTCCCCGCCTATGAATGGAAGATGGAAAACCGTATACGCAAGGGCAATCTTTTCCTGGGAGCCAGCACCCTGGCCAAGGCGACACCCCTTGTCAAAATCATGGAATCCCTGAAAAAATCCTCCGACTTCCAGAGGAAGCACATGTCCTATCAGCTGCTCCAGGATCAGAGGGAGGATCCCTCCTATGAGCAGGATTCATTCCGCCGTGGGATAGCCATGTCCCTCGCCTTTATGGGGAATGATTTCCTTTACAATCATACCGATCTGACCACGGTCACCGTAAGGGGCATTCTGGATAAGGAGGGGGATCTGCAGCTGTTCCTGCCCATGCAGTCCGGCATAGACCGCATCAAGAAACGGTGGGCCGAGAGGGCCGCCCGCATTCTGAGCCTTGACGGGTCGGACCGTGTCACCTTCCTTTATGACCAGGACCGGATGAACGGGGGGCCCCTGACTGCCGGTCGGAGCGTCGCCCATGTTACGAGGCTCATCGAACTCTGCTGCGAGCAGATTCAGAAAAAAAGATTCCGCGATCCCCTGCCCATCGACGTGACGAAGAGGTACAGCCGGCAGGACTCCCGATGGGATAAGGATAAAATGGATGGACAGCCCTTCCACAGCATCAGCTGGGGAGGATGCGTGGTGGAAGTGGAAATGGACCAGGAGACATCGGGCTTAAGGATAAGAAACATCTGGTTCGTCCTTGAAGGGGGGCTGATCCTGGACGAACCCTCCGCCCGCATTACCGTGGAGAGAGGCCTCTTTCAGGCCCTTGAAAACGCCCTGGGCCGCGAGTGGAACGAAAAATATCCCTTCCCCTCCTATGAGGTGGAATTCCTCTCCTCGGGAACTCAGTGCGGGGGAATAGACGGGCTGGTGCAGAGCCTATTCCCCCCCGCCCTGGCCTGCGCTATCAATCAGGCTTCCGAAAGAAAGGGCTATACCCTCCCCCTGGAGGACGGATTAATTACTGAGGAGGAGAGAAAGTGACAGTGAATTTCCTGCTCAACGGCAAAGAGACGGAGGTTAACGTTCCCCCCGGTAAAAAACTATCCCATGTGCTCCATGAGGATTGCGGCCTCCGGGGAGTCCACCCGGGATGCGGAAGGGGCCGATGTGGCGGCTGCCTGGTTCTGGACGGGAAAAATCCCGTTTATTCCTGTCTCATCCCGGCTTTCTCACTCCGGGGACGGCAGATCACCACCATAGAGGGATTTGTCCAGACTCCCCTCTTCGGTATCATAGAAAAGGGGTTCAAACGGGCGGGGGTCGTTCTCTGCGACTTCTGCGCCCCCGCCCGGGTTCTCTCCCTGGGGGCGCTGATCCTTCAGGGGCGCAACCCGGATTCGGCGGAGATCCGGGAGCAGATAGACATTGTCAAATGCCCCTGCATCGGGCCGGAATCACTGGAAACGGGAATACAGATTGCGCTGGAGGAGCACTATGCACGGGAAAGAAGGTAAAATATCCTTCCCCGCCACCCTCTATGAGCTGCACGGTCTGATCAAAACGGAGGGGACGGTGCCCTTCTTTTCGGGCAGGATGTATCCGGAGCGGGAGAGCCTTCCTGGAACGGAGTATCAGCTTCCCCCGGAAATCATTTCCCTGGACGAAGTGGAGGAATTAAAAAGGATCAGCCGCAGCGAAACCTATATAGACTGCGGAAGCACGGTGTCCTTTTCCGCCCTGTTCAATAAGGCGGGTCACCTCCTACCCCCCCTTCTTATCTCCACGGTTAAGGAGTCCTTCAATCCGGCTGTCATCGGTCTTACCACCCCCGCCGGTCTTCTCTATTCGGGCAGGATCCCCACGCCCCTCAGCCTGCTGCTGAACCTGTTCGAGGTGTCCTATGAGGTCAGAAGACTCCGCATGCACCGCTGGAAGGGAATCAGGGCGGCGAATATCTGGATCTACCATAACCAGCTTTTCAAGAACGGCCAGATAGCCCTTGACGCGGGGGATGTGGTTCTTCGCATGCGCATACCCGCCAATAACTGGGGACAGGCCAGGATACGGCGCATCGGACTGGGACGGGACGATCTTCATATCGCCATGACGGCGGATATTTCCCGGAGCTATATCACCAATTTCCGTTTCTCCTACGCCCTGGGGGGCGGGGAATTCTTTCGGGACAGGGAGCGGGAGGCCCATATCACGGGGCGTACCGTTTCCGGTTCCGGGAAGGAAGTGGAAAATCTGGCCCGGGAGGCGGTTCAGAAACTGGGCCTGGGCGATGACGACAGAATAGGGCGGGCAATTTACAAATGCGTCCGGAATTTCCTTTACCAAAAGAGCGAAACCGGGGCATAATACGAGCCATGGGAGGAGCTTGATGGGTAATTTTGTTCATCTTCACAATCATTCAGACTATTCGCTCCTGGACGGAGCCGTAAAAATAGAGTGGTATGTCAGGGAAGCCCAGGAACAGGGCATGAAGCATCTGGGCCTGACGGACCACGGCAACCTCTTCGGGGCCCTGCGCTTCGAGCAGGCCTGCCACAGCGCGGGGATCAATCCGGTCATTGGCATGGAAGCCTACGTGGCCTCCGGATCCCGGCATATCAAAACGAAGAACGCCGACGCCAAGGGCAGGCAGTACTACCATCTCTGCCTCTATTGCAAAAACGAGACGGGCTACAGGAATCTCATGGTCCTCGCCTCCCGGGGCTATACGGAGGGCTTTTACTACAAACCCCGGATCGATGACGAGCTTCTGGAGCGGTACCACGAAGGGCTTATAGCCTCCAGTGCCTGCATAGCCGGGGAAGTGCCCTATAACATCATCCACGGCCAGTACGACAGGGCCAGGGAAAGGGCCCTTCACTACCGCGACCTCTTCGGGGAGGACAATTACTATCTGGAGATCATGGATCATAATCTTCCCGACGAGAGGGTGGCCAACGAAGGCCTGATCCGTCTCTCCCGGGAATTGAATATCCCCCTAATAGCCACCAACGACATCCATTTTTATAAAAAGGAGCATGCCAACGCCCACGACATCATGCTCTGCATAGGAACCCAGCGCAAGAAGAATGAGACCAATCGGATGACCCTGAGCCCGGAGCTCTACTTTAAGACGGAGGATGAGATGGCCCGTCTTTTCGCCCATATCCCGGAAGCCCTGGAGAATACGGCGAAACTGGCGGAGAAGTGCAATCTCAAGATCCCCCAGCCCGGCCCCATCCTGCCCGATTATTACATACCCGAGGAATTTTCCGACCCCATGGCCTATCTGAAACATCTGGTCTACCGGGGCCTGGAGAAGCGTTACGGGGATGTGACCCGGGATATCGGGGACCGGGCCGATTTCGAGCTGGCCACCATCGCCGAGATGGGCTTTCCCGGTTACTTCCTCATCGTGTGGGACTTTATCGACTGGGCCAAAAGGAACGATATTCCCGTCGGTCCGGGACGGG